>JBBFLE010000005.1 GCA_037481695.1 bacterium
CAGATGACACGCGAAAACCTCAAATGCACGTAAAGCGAAATCTGGGTTTATGATAATCTTAAAATTGATTGGCTGGCTCCTGTGGCAGGGGCCCATCATGGGCAGAGACAACCAATGAGGCGGGGGTGGCAAGGTGGCAGAACAAAAAGTGAATCCTCAAGAACTGTCTCAAAACAATGGCAAACAAGGAAGACCTGCCTGGGTGGCAGTAAAAGGTGAGGTTTATGATCTCTCCCAAAGCAGGCTTTGGAGAGCAGGGGAACACATGAAGCGTCACCAGGCGGGAAAGGATTTAAGCTCAGAGATCCTGGCAGCGCCCCACGGCCTAGAGGTCTTGGAAAGGGAGGCTGTAAAAAAGGTGGGTCTTTTGGTTCAAGAGGAGTCCCAAGAGGATATTCCCCTGTTCCTGGAAAGGCTTTTGGGGAGATTTCCCATTTTGAGAAGGCATCCCCATCCCATGATGGTACATTTTCCCATTGCTTACTTGTTGGGAGCTGCTTTGCTGCTATTGGTGCAAAGCTTAATGCCCGCCTGGGTGATCTTGGAAAGGGCAGCCTTTGTCATGCTTGCCATGGCAATTCTTTTCACACCCCCTGCCATCATCACGGGGCTCATTACCTGGTGGGTGAACTATGGGGCCAGGCCCATGCAGCCAGTGAAACGCAAGCTTTATCTGGCCGTAGTACTGGGCCTGGTGGAAATGCTCTCCTTGCTGCTTAGGTTCAGAGGGCCGGTGCAAGGGGATCTGATGGAGGCCATTTATGGGGGGTGCACGGCTGTGATGGCCCTTTGCGTGGTGGGGCTGGGCTGGTATGGGGGGCATCTGAGTTTTCCTTATGAAAAGAGGTGAGACATGTGGGGCGAGGTGGATCCCCGATGCCAAATGTGGCTTGAGGCTTTGACAGCTTCCACGGTAGCTTTGGAAAGTTGTCCCTTTGAGGCTCAGGAACTGGCCAAGGCCTTGAAACCTCTGGCAGAGAACTCCAAAGGTTCTGCAGCCTTGATGCTCATGAGATTTCTGCAAGACAAGGCTGCTTACCTGGAGGTCGTGGCCAGGTATCCAGAAGAAGATCTCTTGGTGTCAGGAAGCCCCTGGCCCCAAGAAATGGTGGATGTTTCCCATCTTCCTGCATACTGGCTTGAAAACCTAAAGGCAGGAAGGCCTGTCTTGGAGAAGAATCCCCAAACCCCAGTACTGGGGCAGTGGCAAAACCTCCTCATATTTCCCTTGTGCCTGGAAAAAGAGCTATCGGCTCTGCTTTGCCTGGGGAACTACCAGGAGGCCAGGGAAGGCCTGGTATTTGAAGGGTTGAAGACTGCTTCGGGGATTTTTACTCTTTGGCTTGGCTGGTTAAACGAGAAAAGGCGGCTTGAGGATTTCATCCAGTTCATGCCTAATCCCACCTTTGTGATGCACAGAAGAGGTCACATCACGGCCTGGAACCGCGCCACCGAGGAGATGACTGGCTGGGAAGCATCCAGGGTTCTCAACAAAGGGGACTATGAGCATGCCATTCCCTACTATGGCATCAGAAGACCCATCCTGTGTAATCTGATTCTAGAGCCAGACCCTTATTGGGAGAGCACGTATCCGGAATTCCATAGAGTGGGGAATGATCTTTACACACTCTCTTTTTGCCCGGCTCTTCCCGAGGGAGGAGCTTATCTGACCACCAAGACTTCCAAAGTCTTCGACGTGACAGGCAGGCTCTGGGGCTCCATACACACGGTCAGAGACGTTACCAGGGAGAGGCAGATAGAAAGGAGCCTCCACAGATCCGAGTCAATGTACAGGGCCATTACGGATTTTGCAGGCATAGGCATGATGCTCCTGCAGCGGGACAGGGTGACCTACTGCAATGAGCAGATGTCCAATTTTTTGGGATCTGCTCAAGGCTTCTCCAGCCTGGAAGAGCTCCTGGGCCGTGTTCATCAAGAGCAAAGGGAGGCCATAAAGCTTGCCATGGAAAGGCTCCTGGAAGGCAAACAGGACTCCTTCAGACTGGAAATCAAGCTGCAAAGGGAAGGCCAAACCAGGCATTGCCAGTGTTTTGCCCAGGTGGTGGAATACGAAGAGCAGCCCACTGTTTGCTTCATCATGGAGGACGTGACAGAACAGAAGGAGTTGGCTCACAAGGCAAGACTCAATGAACTGCGCATGTATCATGAAGATCGCCTCACTGCCCTGGGGGTTATGGCTGCCGGAATAGCCCACGAGTTGAACCAACCCTTGAACACCATCAGGGTCATCACCGATGGATTGCTTTTCGGGCGGGATCAGGGCTGGAGTCTGGAACAAGAGGAGCTGTACGAGAACCTGGAGATGGTCTCAAGGCAGGTAGTGAGGATGTCTGAGGTCATAAGAAACATAAGGGATTTTGCCAGGGAGGATAGATTTCAAACTGAAGATGAGGTTAACCCCAACCAGGCGGTGCAGGGGGTCTTCTCCATGATTGGCCGGCAGCTTGAGGCCCACGGGATAAAGGTTCAAAAGCTTCTGGACAGCTCACTTCCAACTGTGAGAGGAAGGTTGAGCCGTCTGGAGCAGGTGGTCATGAACATGATAGTCAATGCCAGACAGGCCTTGGACGACTGCGGCAAGGAAGACAAAGAACTGCGGGTTCAGACCTTTTCGTCCAACGGATGTATTTGCATCCAGGTGGCAGATAATGCCACGGGTGTGGACCCTGGAATCATGTCCAAGATCTTTGATCCCTTTTTCACCACCAAGGAGGTGGGTAAGGGAACTGGTCTGGGCTTGACCATAAGTCAATCCATAGTGGCCGAGATGGGAGGGACCATGGAGGTCTTCAACAATGAACAAGGTGGAGCCACCTTTGTGGTGAAGCTTCCATTGAAGGGAGAGAGATGTTGAATCTCTTGCTGGTGGATGACGAGCCTGATGTAAGGAAGAGCCTGTCGCAGTTTCTGGAAAAGCTGGGGCACAAGGTGGTCACGGCTGCCAGCGGTCTGGATGGTTTGAGGGAGTTCCATTGCTTTGAATTTGACGTTGTCATAACAGACATAAAAATGCCGGGCATGGATGGACTGGAGCTTCTTCGCAGAATAAAGGAGGTGGAGCGCTCGGCCGTGGACGTGATCGTGGTGACAGGCCACGGTGACATGGAAAACGCCATCAAGGCCCTCAAGTACGGAGCCTTTGATTACTTGCAGAAACCCATAAACGTCAGAGAGCTGGCCATCACACTAGAGAGGGCAGAGCAGTATCGGACCCTGAGGGAGAACTACAGCCGTCTGAAACGCGATTTCCAAGAGATGGTGGATCAGGAAACAAGAAATTATAAAGGTGCAGCCGAGCAATTGCGGGAGGCGTACTTAAGGGAACTGGGATTGGGGGATATAGCTGTTTACTCGGAATCCATGAGAAAGGTGGTGGAACTGGCGGAGAAATACAGCTTGGACAGAAGCATCCCTGTATTGATTCAAGGGGAGACGGGCACTGGCAAAGAGCTCATAGCTAGGTACATACACTACTATGCTGGAGCCCGAAGCCCCTTCGTGGCCCTCAACTGCGGAGCCATTTCCCAGGATCTTCTGGAGGCAGAGCTTTTCGGTCACGAACCAGGAGCGTATACCGGGGCTACGGCCACAGGGAGAATGGGAAAGCTGGAGGCGGCCCAGGGGGGCAGTATCTTCTTGGATGAGATAGGTGAGATGGATCTGGCAGCACAGGTGAAGCTCCTAAGAGCCCTGGAACAGAAGCGTTTTTACCGTGTAGGGGGTATAAAGGAGATCCCGGTGGATGTGCGCATCATAAGCGCCACCAACAAGGATCTTCAAAAGGAAATCTCGGAGGGGCGTTTCCGGCAGGACCTCTACTACAGGATAAACGTGGGTTTCATAAGGATTCCTCCCCTCAGGGAGCGAAGAGAAAGCATAGTGCCTTTGGCCTTCAACCTGGCCCAGAAGGCTTTTTCCAGAAGGGGAAAACGATTTCCAGGCTTCACGAGGGAGGCCGAGGAGTTCCTGTGTTCCCTGAACTGGCCCGGCAATGTGAGGCAGTTAAAAAATGCCATGGAACGCCTGGCGGTTCTGGGCCCCTGGGAAAAGGTAGACAAGAGGGAATTGTGCTTCCTGGAGGGCGAGGAAAAGGAGCACAAGGCTCCAGGAGAGATGCGCTTTGTGCTTGGTTTGGATGAGTTCGATCTGCCGGATGGAAGCCTGGATCTGGAATCCTTGATCCGGCTGGTCATAGGCAGGACCATGGAGAAATTCGGTGGGAATCAGACCAGGGCGGCCAGATATCTTGGAATATCCAGACGAGTGCTCCAGGGACATTTGAAAAGAATGCAGGCATTGGGATGAACTGCCCCACCAGGGGCACACTGCCCCTTCTGGTGCACCCTTTGGTGCACCTACTAGGAGCTGCCAGAGGGAACTGGTATTTAACTCGTTGAAATCCAATTCTTTCCATGTTGGTCAAGCCCCAGCTTAAAAGGCACAAAGCTTGCTTTTGACAATCTAGACTTTATGAGCTCCAAGGGCCAAGCAGAGTTCAGTCTGCTTGTCTTGGCTGATGGGCTCTTTTAGATGCATCCCATGTTGGCTCAAAAAACAAGCCACTGAGTTGTCCCTGGAACTGGAAGCCTTGGGGTACATGTTGGCTTAAGATCTCGGTCTGGGGGTGTATGGTGATCATCATAGCAGAGCGGATAAACGCCTCCCGCAAGCACATAGCCCAGGCCATAGCAACAAGAAACGCTGGCTTCCTTCAAAACGAGGTCAAGGCGCAGGTGCAGGCAGGGGCTCATTATATAGATGTGAATGCCGGGACCTTTGTGGGGGAAGAAGCCAAGCATCTGGCATGGGTCATCCAGACCGTTCAGGAGGTCACAGAGCTTCCCCTTTGTATAGATAGCCCTGATCCTTCTGTCATAGAGGCGGTCTTGCCCCTTGTACGCTCTAGGCCCATGATCAACTCCATAACCCTTGAGCCAGGTAGGCTCCAGGGCATGCTCCCCCTCGTGTCAGAGTACTCAACCAAGGTCATAGCTCTTTGCCAGGCCGAAGACGAGATAGCCGAGACAGCAGAGGCCAAGCTGAGAATGGCCGACAAGCTTGTGGAGAAGGTTACAGCGGCCGGAGTGCCTTTGGAGGATCTTTTCATTGACCCCCTGGTGTACCCTCTGGCCACCAATCCGGTCTCGGCAGTGCAGACTCTGGAAGCCATTGCTCAGATCATGGCCCGCTTCCCAGGAGTGCACACCACCTGTGGGCTGAGCAATGTGTCCCATGGACTTCCCAACAGAAAGCTGGTGAACCGGACTTTTCTGGTGGCAGCCATCACCAGGGGGCTGGATTCGGCCATATTGGATCCCACGGACAAACAGATTTACGGAGCCTTGAAGGCCGCAGAGGTGGTAATGGGGAAAGATGAGTTTTGCATGGAGTACATCACGGCCTTCAGAGAGGGTCGGCTGGAATGAGCCTGGACCCTGGGGGTCGGGGTAGGGAGCGTTCATCGCTTCCCGAGAGCCATAGAACACCAATGGGAGGTGTGCCATGTCCAGGAACCGCAGGGATTTCATCAAGACAGCCGGTGCGGGAATGGTGGGTGCCGGAGCCACCATGGCTTTGGGTGGGCAGTGGGCTTGGGGTGCTGCCCCTGAAGGGGTGCCCAAGGAGCCAGTCAAGATAGGGGTGATGGCCGCCCAGTCGGGGGTCATGGCAGTGCCTGGTGTGGCTGCTCTGACCGCATCCAAGATCTGGGCTGAGAAGGTCAATCAATCGGGGGGTATCCTTGGCCGCATGGTGGAGCTCAAGGTGGAGGAAGAGACAGGGGCCAAGGAAACGGTGGAGAAGTTCAAGAAACTCACCTTGCAAGAAAAGGTAGATGTGGTGGTGGGGCTCATGTCCACGGGCAATGGTCAGGCAGTGGGGCAGGAGGCAGAAGCGCTCAAGCAGCTTTGGCTTAGCTGGGATGCCACCACCCAAAAGGGCGTTGTGGAGGGGCAGCCTGTGGCCAACTACAGCTTCAGAAGCGTGGACAACGAGCTGGAGGCCATAGCAGGGGCCATCATGACAGCCAAGCATTTTCCCAACATCAAGAAGGTGGCTGGCATCAACAATGACTACTCCTACGGCCGGGACTGCTGGGAGTCCTACTGCAGGGTTCTCAAGATGTACAACCCCAACGTGAGCTTCGAGGAATCCATCTTTCTGAAGCTGGGGGAGACCGAGTTCTCGGCGGCCATCGATGCCTTGGCTGCCAAAAAGCCAGATCTGATCATGAGCAGCTTCTGGAGCGGAGACACCACCATCTTCCTGAAACAGGCTGCTGCCAAGAAGCTCTTCGAGAATATCAAGGGCTGTTTCACAACAGGTGGTGGAGTCCATGATACTCTAAAGAAGGAGTTCACCCCCGAGGGCCTGATACTGGGTTATAACAGCATGTATTTCCGCTGGACCGACAACTGGCCCATGTTGAATGACTTCATCAAGATCTATTACGAGAGAACCAAGACCTATCCAGTGTACGAGTGCGACCATGCCTGGTTCGTGCTTCAGGCGTACAAGGCCGCGGTGGAGAAGTGCTACAGCCTGACCAAGAAGTGGCCCACAAAGGAGCAGGTCATAGAGGCATTGAGGGGAATTCAGGTTCCATCCCTTTCGGGTTACAGGGGCTATCGCAAGGACAACAAGCAGGAGTGTTGTTTCTTCATGGGAGTCACGACCCACAAGAACCCCTATGACTTTGTGACCATTGACCCTGTACAAATCTTTCCCTCTGCCAGCATCCAGAAACCCGAAGGCTACACATTCGACCAGTGGATGAAGGAGTGGGAAAAACAGGTGCAGGAGCTCAAGAAAACCTGAGCACATAATAAAGGGCCGCTTTTTCGAGGCAGGATCAGGCCTGCTCTTGCCGCCTGATTGATGGGCGGCCTAGGCTGGGCTCAACAAGGGGCGGCCTCCTGCAGGATATATCATTTGTGGGGGCCGCCCTGGGTCATGAAGCCTGCTGGGCAGAGGGCATTCTCAATATGGCGACGTTGCTAAACATTTTATCAAGCGGCGTTTTTCATGCCTCCATACTGTTTCTGGTGGCATCCGGGTTGCAGCTGGTCTTCGGAGTGCAGAAGGTCTTTAACCTGGCATGCGGCAGCTTTTACGCCCTGGGTGCTTACCTGGGCATCACCTTCGTGGATGTTTTCACAGGTAGGGGCGGTCCGCCTCTTCTGGCATTCATTCCCCTTTTGGCAGCAGGGATACTGCTGGGAGCCTTGGGCCCTGTGGTGGAAAGAGGGCTTTTGCGATTTGTGTACAATCGGGACGAGAGCTTCCAGTTGTTGCTCACATTCTCGGTGGTGCTCATGCTGGAGGATGTGATCAGGTTTTTCTGGGGCACGTACCCGAGATCCCCCAAGGGGGTTTACCTGGCCTTTGGCACCCTTCATGTGGGAGGGGCCGCCATTCCGGTTTACAACCTCTTGGTGATTGCGGCCTCACTACTGGTGGCCTTGTTGATGGGATACTTGCTTGAGAAAACCAGGTTCGGCAAGATCATCAGGGCAACCGCATCCAACAGCGAGATGGTCCAGGCCCTGGGCATCAGGAGCTCAGTGGTCTATGTGAAGGTCTTCACCCTGGGCACCATCCTGGGCACAGTGGGAGGTGCCCTTGTCATACCCACCACCGCCGCAGTCTCCGAGATGGCCGTTCACCTGATTGTGCTGGCATTTGCCGTGGTGGTCATAGGCGGATTGGGGAGCATGAAAGGGGCTTTCCTGGGGGCGCTTCTGGTGGGACTTCTCAAGTCAGTTTCCATAGCGGTTTATCCGGAGCTGGAGATGATGCTCATCTATCTCATAGTTATTGGAGTATTGGTGCTAAGGCCACAGGGGCTCTTCGGAGGCGCGTCATGATGTTGGGCGCACCCGAGAAAATGGGATCCAACAACGCTGCTGGGGCAGCGAGAAGGGCTTGGCATCCTTGGGTCCTGATGGCCGGATTCTTACTGGTGGCCATTGGCTGGCCTCTTGTGGGGAGGGACTATCAGGTTTACTTGAGCCTCTCGTTCTTCTCCTACTCCATAGCCCTGCTGGGTTTGAACCTGCTTTTCAATTACACAGGGCTCATATCCTTTGGACATGCCCTCTTCATAGGAATAGGAGGATACACCGCTGCTTTCATGACCCACAAGTATTCTTTACTGAACATGGAATTGATCATTCTGATAGCAGTTTTCTTGAGCGGGCTTGTGGCCCTGCTCATAGGCCTCATCTGTGTAAGGTACATAAAGATATACTTTGCCATGCTTACCCTGGCCTTCGGGATGCTCTTCCATTCCTTTTTGATGAAGACTTACAGTCTCACCGGTGGTGACGAGGGAATGCATGTAATGCAGCCCAAGCTTCTTGGGTTTGATCTGAGCCACATGGACAAGATGAGCTTTTTTTCAGGGCCATATTATTACTACAACCTGGTTTTCTTTGCACTGGCCTCCTATCTGATGTGGAGAATAGTCCATTCCCACTTCGGGCTTTGCATTCAGGCCATAAGGGACAATCCGGACAAGGCCGAGTACCTGGGCATCTCCATAAGGAGGTACAGGCTCTATGCCTTTGTGATCTCGGGTTGTTTCACGGGCCTGGGCGGAGCCTTGATGGCTCCTGTTACCGGGCACATGGATCCGGCCATGGTCTTCTGGACCCACTCTGGAGACATGGTCTTCATGACACTGCTGGGTGGCTTCAGCAACTTCTTTGGACCCATGCTGGGCTCCCTGGTGTTCATCTTTCTCAGGGATACGGTGAGCTCTTTCACGGAGTACTGGCGTTTCATCTTCGGGGCTTTGCTTGCAGCCCTTGTAATACTGGCTCCCGGGGGGCTCATGGAACTTCTCTCCAGGGGGTGGGCCGCCGTGGGAGGGCTTAGGTCCAAGGAGCAAGGCTCATGATCCTGGAGGCCCATGACATAAAGAGATTTTACGGGGGCTTCTGCGCCCTGGATGGGGTGAGTATCTCCATTCAGGAGGGAGAGTTCGTCTCTGTGATCGGCCCCAATGGGGCAGGAAAGACGACTCTGATCAATGTGCTGACTGGTTTTCTCAAGCCAGATCATGGAAGAGTGCTTTTCGATGGCCGGGACATTGTGGGCAAGTCCCCTGAGGAGTTGACCCAACTGGGCATTGCCAGGAGCTTTCAGCTCGTGCACGTTTTTCATGGGCTAACAACATTGCAGACCCTCCAGGTGGCGGTGGTATCCAGGCTGAGAAGAGGCACCAGATGGCTATCCAGCCTGTCATCCGACCGGGAGGTGAGGCAGCAGGCCCAAGAGGTGGCCGAGCTGTTCGGTCTGAGTGCTTTTCTGAATCAGAGGTCCTCCAGTCTTCCTCAAGGGGCCAAGAAGCTACTGGATGTGGCCTCGGCCTTTGCTTTGAGGCCCAGGATCATTCTGCTGGATGAACCCACCAGCGGGGTCAGTACCGCGGACAAGAACCTGATCATGCGTACGATGGTGGAGGCAGCCCGTAGCATGGGCATAAGGACGATCCTTCAGGTGGAGCATGACATGGACATAGTATTTTCCTACTCTGACCGGATTGTGGCGGTGCACCAGGGCAGGATTCTGGCCGATGGCAAGCCTGAAGATCTCCAGCACAATGAAGACGTGATCTGCACCGTGGTGGGCAAGAAGGAGTGTTTCCAAACCTTCCAATCCATCATGGAGGCCAGAAAGAGCCGGGAGCGCTGAAAGATGCTGCTTAGCGTGGAAGGGCTGGAGGTCTTCATCCAGTCTAGCAGGATCCTAAGGGGAGTGAGTCTAGGCGTGGATCAAGGTGAGGTGGTTTGTCTCATAGGCCGAAACGGCGCGGGCAAGACCACTACCTTGCGCACCATAATGGGATACCTGAGACCCGCGAGGGGAAAGGTGCTCTTCAAGGGTGTGGATCTCACTCGCAAGAGCACCCACGAGATAGGGCTCATGGGCATTGGATACGCCCCGGAGGAAAGCGCCATATTCCCGGATCTGACCGTGCACGAAAACATAGAGATATCCACATGGGCAAGGCCCAGCGGCCGTTCTGTTCAGGAGAGGATAGAGCTGGCCTACGAGGTCTTCCCGGTCTTGAGGAAATACAGGGACAGAAAAGGGACCCACATGAGCGGTGGTGAGCGAAAGATGCTCTCCATTGCCAGGGCCCTGGCCCTGGATGCAGAGCTTTTTCTGCTGGACGAGCCCTTCGAGGGACTGGCCCCTGCTTTTGTGATCCAGGTGGCAGGAAGCATACAGAAGATAGCCCAGATGGGGATTTCCATCCTCATTGTGGAGTCCAACATATATCACGTGCCAGACTTTGCCCAGCGCCTTTATGTGCTGGAACGGGGCGAGGTGATCTTCTCGGGCCTGCCCCATGAGGTGGCAACCAAAGAGGAAGTTCTGAGGATAATCGCCGGAGCTGCCTGAGAAGTTAAAGGCAGGAAGCCGGCGCACTTGGGGAGGATAGAAACATGGCAAGAGAGCCCAAACCTGATTTCCAAAGATACATGATGGCCCTGCATTGTGAAGAGCCGGACCGAGTTCCTTTGGGGGACTGGCATGTGGACCAAAGGCCCAAGGAAGCCTTCATGGGCAGAAAGCTCGTTACCCTGAAAGATCATGTGGATTTCTGGTACACGGCAGGATTTGATTATGTGGCCAGCTCATCAGGAATCCTGGAGCCTGTCAGGGCACCTGAAGGTATGACCGTCAAAGGGGAGGAAGTTCACACCGAGTACGGGGACAGGGTCTCAAGAGAATGGGCTCACGAGCACGAGGGGGTCATCACCAACTGGGAGCAGTTCGAGAAATATCCCTGGCCCTCGGTGGATGACTTTGATTTGTCCAAATGGGACGTGTTGGACAAGATCTTACCCCCTGGCATGAAAGCCATCTTGCTCTTGGGAAAGATCTACACGCCGGTTTGGATGTACATGGGGGCTGAGGTCTTCTTCCAGGCCCTGGAATCCAACCAGGAGCTGGTGGAGGCCATGTTTGAGAAGATAGGCCGGATACAGTATGAGACCTTCCTGAGGGTGGTGGAGCATCCCTGTGTGGGGGCCGTGCTCCATCCCGATGACATAGCTCACAATACTGGACTGCTGGTGCACCCCAAGCACCTCAGGAAATATCTGTTCCCATGGTACAAGAAGATGAGCGAGGTGTGCAAAGACAAGGGGCTGGGCCATGTTTTCCACAGCGACGGTGACTGCACAGAGGCAATGGATGACCTCATAGAGTGTGGCTTCAACGGGTTTCATCCGGTTCAGCCCAATGCCATGGACATAGTGGAGGTCAAGAAGAGGTGGGGCAAGAGGATATGTCTTCTGGGGAACATAAACCTGGATTCCACCCTGACCCTTGGAACACCAGAGGATGTGAGAGCCGAGGTTTACGAGAGAATACGCACCATAGCTCCGGGAGGAGGATACATGGTCTCTTCTTCCAACTCCATAACAGACTATGTGCCTCTCGAAAACATGAAAGCCATGATAGATGCCACATTCGAGTTTGGGAAATACCCCATTGAGCTCGAGGAGGGCAGGATTAAGGGCAAGATCTGGACCTTCAGGGGCAAGCCCCTGAAAGGCTCGGCACAGGAACTGGATTCTGAAATGGATGTTGAGGCATATGCCACGGCCCTGCTGAGTCCCAAGAGTGACAAGGCCATAGGGCTGGTCCAGGAGGTACTGGACAGAGGCGTCAGCGCCTCAGATGTGCTTTCAAAAGCACTGATCCCGGCCATGGGACTGGTGGGCCAGAAGTTCCAAACGGGCCAGATCTATATTCCGGAGATGATGATTGCTGCCCGCAACATGGCGGCAACTGTCAATCATTTCAAAGACAGGCTTGTAACATCAAGGGGCCAGGCCAGGGGCAAGGTGGTTATCGGAACCGTAAAAGGAGATCTTCATGACATAGGAAAGAATCTGGTTTGCATGATGTTGGAAGGACAGGGCTTTGAGGTCATGGATCTTGGGGTCTCGGTGGATCCCCAGAAATTCGTGGAGACAGTCAAGAAAGAGCAACCTCAAATCGTGGCCATGAGTGCACTTTTGACCACCACCATGATAGAGATGAAAAACGTGATTCAGGCTCTGGAAGCTGCAGGATTGAGACATAAGGTCAAGGTCATAGTAGGTGGGGCACCGGTGACCCAGAGCTTTGCAGATCAAATAGGAGCCGACGGATACGCATATGACGCCCCAGGAGCAGCCCAAAGGTGTAAGGAATTGGTGGTTTCTTAACCGGGTTTTGATAAGGGTATTTAGAAAGAGGGATGATACTGAAAAACAAAGGGGCTGCTGGCTTCTTTGACAGATTCAAGGCCAAAGCAAAAGACACAAAGAAGTTTCTGGAAGAGCAAAGGTCGGGCCATCAGATGAGCGGGCCACATGGAATGGAACCTATGGGGACGGAAAACATGAGCGTTCCCAGAATACCAAGAGCAGAAAAGGAGGGTGCCATGGGTAGAAAGGCTTCATGGGCGGCAACGGTTTTAACATTTGGGCTTCTCTTGTGGGGGCAATGGGCCTTGGCTGCAGATCCGGCCAAGAAAAAGGAACAGCCCAAAGCACAGCCCAAAGGAGATGTGTTCAAATGGAAGGCTCAGACACTTTGGGCAGCTCAGGAGACCCCGCACAAGACCTTTGAAGAGTTCTGCGCAAAGATAAAACGCATGACCGACGGAAGGCTCGAGATTCAGGCCTTTCCAGCAGGGGCCGTGGTTCCCACCAACGAGACTCTGGATGCTCTCAAAAACAACGTGCTTCAGGCCATTCACGTCTGGCCTGGTTATGCAGCGGGGAAAAACCCTGCCTTTGCAGCCCTGACCGACCTTATCTTCGCATATGAACACCCCTGGGAGCTGGATGCCTTCATGCACTACAGGGGAGGTCTGGAGATGTTGAGGGAACTCTACAAACCCTTTGGAGCTTACACCGTGGGGGTGATGTTCTGGGGAGTCGAGTCCTGGCCATCCAAGAAGCCCATCACCAAACTGGAGGACTTCAAGGGAGTGAAGATTAGGGAACCCCAGGGCATGGAGGCCGAGTTCATGGCCAAGGCAGGGGCATCGGTGGTAGTGCTGCCTGGCACAGAGGTGTTCTCTGCCCTGGACAAGGGGGTGATCGACGCCACCAATTGGGGAACCGTGTCCATCAACGAGAAGATGGGTTTTCACCAGATAGCCCCTTATTTCACCTATCCAGGATTCCATTCCATGCCAGTGGGCGACTTCACAGTGAACCAGAAGGAGTGGGATCGCCTACCGGATGATATCAAGGCCATTCTAACCACTGCCACCAGAGAGTGGTGCTGGGAAACAGTGGAGCGGGTGGCCCTGGAGGACCTGAAGGTGGTCTCTGAGGCCAAGGCCAAAGGCAGAACCCCTGTTACCTGGAGCGCGGAAGAGAAGGCCAAGGCCCGCAAGCTGGCCCGGGAGATCTGGAGCGATTGGAAAAAGAAAAACGAGCAGACCCGAAAGGTCATAGAGGCCCAGGAGGCATGGCTCAAGGAGCTGGGAAGAATAGAATAGAGGGGCCCTACATGAAAACATCCGGGGAGGACAGAAGCCCATCTCCTCCCCCGGATTTTTCAAAGAGATTCAGACAAGACGAGAATAAAACATCATGGACAAGCTCTTGAGCCTCATGGATAAGCTCAGCAGCTGGATCGGTAAGTCGGCTAGCATATTTTCCCTCTTAACCGCAGCTGTCATCACGTATGAGATATTTGTGAGGCAGGTTCTTGTGAGCCCTACGGTGTGGGCGGCCGAGGCCACTGTTTTTGCCTGTGGGATCCTTTATCTTCTGGGCGGGCCTTGGACCCTGCTTGAGGACAAGCATGTTAGGGTAGATGCGCTTTACCGCAGGTTCTCGCCCAGGCTCAGGGCCTTGGTGGACTCCATCACATTTTTGCCTTTTTGCCTTTATCTCCTGGTAATGATCTGGGCCACCTGGCATTACGCCGTGGAGTCTCTGGAGTTGGGGGAGACCACCATGTCCCCATGGAATCCACCCATATGGCCCATGAAACTCATAATGCTTGTGGCCCTGGTCTTGATCTTTCTCCAGGGCACTGCCAAGTTTCTGCGTGACCTGGCCTTCTTGGCCAAAGGGAGAAGGCCATGAGCATAGAGTGGATAAGCGTCTTGATCGTGGTGTCCATGCTGGGCCTCATGGTCTTGGGGCTTCCCCTGGCCTGGTCCATAGGAGCCGTGGCAGTTGGGCTGGTGCTGCTCATGTTCGATCCTCAGGTCATGGTCATGCTGGTCTCCAGGGTCTTTGACATGAGCCTGAACTATACCCTCATGTCTGTGCCCCTGTTCGTGCTCATGGCCGGCATCCTTCAAAGATCAGGGGTGGCGGACCAGTTGTTCAGGGCCGTGAATGTCTGGGCCGGAGGCCTAAGAGGCGGCCTTGCCATAGGGACCATCATAGCCAATGCCATCATGGCCTCCATGGTGGGGATCATAGGGGCGGAAATAGTGACCTTTGGGCTCATAGCCTTGCCAGAGATGCTCAAGAGGAATTACCACCACAAGCTGGCCCTGGGGAGCATTGCAGCCGGAGGTGGTCTGGCCACCCTGATCCCCCCCAGCGTGGTTTTCATAGTGTACGGCATGACAGCTGGTTGCTCGGTAGGGGAGCTCTTCCTGGCCGGGATCTTTCCAGGATTTCTGCTGGGGGGCTTGTTCATCCTGTACGTGATCTGGTATGGCTGGCGACATCCCGAAGCAGCGCCTGTGGCTGCAATGGAGGAAAGACAGCTGCCTCTGAAGCTCAAGCTCCAGGCGCAGAAGGAGCTTTTGCTGCCTCTGCTTTTGGCTGGAGGGGTCTTGGGTTCCATCTATGCAGGAGTGGCAACCCCATCAGAGGCTGCTGGAGTGGGAGTGCTTGGTTCCATTGTGGTGGCTGTCATCAACAGGAAGTTCAGATGGAGGATGTTACGGGACTCCATGTACGAGACCCTAAAGATCAGCTCCATGCTGGCATGGCTCTTCTTCGGGGCCCAGACCATCATCGGAGCATACACCCTAGCAGGCGGTACGCGTTTTGTGACAGAGGCTCTCAAGGCCATGGAGCTCGGGCCCTGGGGAACCCTCATCTTCATGAATCTCATATGGGTCTTCCTGGGTTGTTTCTTGGACTGGATAGGCATCCTTTTTCTTACTGTGCCCATATTCCTGCCCATCATAGTGGAGTTTGGTTTTGACCCAGTTTGGTTCGGTGTGGTGTACTGCATGAACATGCACATATCCTACCTGACACCGCCCTTTGCTCCATCGGCTTTCTACATGAAGAGCATAACTCCTGATGAAATAAGCATGGGTCAGATCTACTCGGCCACCCTTCCTTATCTTTGGCTGACTTTTCTGGCCACCGCAGTGGTTACGGCATGGCCCGGGCTGTCTTTGTGGTTGCCTGATCTGCTCTTGAGGAGGTAGGGGGTGAGGGTCTGCAGAATAAAGAGAACCACGGCTGCTGACGAGGTCTTCAAGAGCCTCCACGGGCTCATGGTATCAGGGGAGCTGCGTCCAGGTGAAAGGCTTCCCTCCCAGAGGGAGCTGGCCCGGCGTTTCGAGGTGAGCCGAAGCACTCTGAGGGAGGCCATTCACAAGCTCATGGCCCTGGGGTACGTGGAACCCAGACAAGGAGTGGGGACCATTGTGGCCAGCGGGGACCCCCTCAGGTACATGAGCTCTTTGGAGGATCATTTCCTGCTGGATGGGGTCTCGGCCGGCGAGTTTCTGGAGGCTAGGCTCATCATAGAGACAGCTGTTGCAAGACTGGCAGTGCAGAGGTCTTCGGCACACCAAAAGGCTTGTCTTAGGCGGCTGGTGGAACGCCAGGTGCAGGCCGCGCATACGGGTGCCTTGGAAGAGTTCAGCAGGTTGGATACAGAGTTTCACCTAAGCCTGGCCGCCTTGAGCAACAATCGGGTGCTGGTGAAGCTGGAGGAGACCATACTGGATCTGCTCAGGCAGTTCATCAGGAAGGTCTCGGATCTGCCCGGAGCAGTGGAAGACGCCCTCATGTTCCACAGAAGGATCTTGGATGCCTTGGATGCGGGGGACTCCAGGGAGGCCGAGAAGGCCATGGCCTCTCACCTAAGGGATGTGGCCCGAAGGATCAAAGGATACCTGGGCGTGAAGGTGCTTTAGGACTCCAATACAAAACAGAGCTAGACCGGCCAGGATCCATGAGCTTGAGATTAGAAACCCATCATCAGCCTGCATCACCCACCAGTGGTCAAAAATGCGGGCAACAGTAAAGAGAGGTAAGAAACTGCCATGAAGAGCACCCCTTACAACCTTGTCATGTCAGCCCTTTTAGGCGGGCGTAGGGCACAGCGCCCCCCTGTGGGAAACCCAACCTCCATAGTTTGCCATGGGCTCATGGATGCATGCGGTGTCTCATTTCCTGAGGCCCACCTGGATGCCCAGGCCATGGCAGAGCTGGCCCTGGCTGGCCACGAGGTGGTGGGCTTTGACACGGTCATGCCTGAGTACAGCGTGCATCAGGAGTCTGCGGCCCTGGGCTGCCAGGTGGACTGGGGCAGCAAAGACAGGATGCCCGATGCCAAGAACTTTCCCTACGCGGATTTCTCCGACATCCAGGTCCCGGATAACATCCTGGAAAAGCCATCCATGCGGGTGGTCCTGGATGCCCTTTCTTTGCTGAGAAAACACGTGGGGGGACAGGTGGCCATCTGGGGGAAGGTCATGGGGCCATGGACCCTATCCTACCACATGGCTGGAACCCAGAACTTTCTGCTACAGGTGGGGATGGGTGAGAAGGAGAAGGTGACCCGCATGCTGCGTCAGTTGATGCCGGTTACCATAGAGTTTGCCAATGCACAACTCAGGGCAGGGGCGGATGCTGTTGTGCTGGCTGACCACGCCACAGGAAATCTCGTTGGGCCGTACACATACGAGGAGTATCTTCTTCCCATCCACCAGGAGATAACGGCCCAGATCGGCGGACCCGTGATACTCCACGTTTGCGGCAACTGCACGGACAGGCTGGATCTTTTTGCCCGCTCAGGAGTGGATGCCTACCACTTCGAGTGGCAGGTGGACGCCCGGGAAGCTGTGAAAAGGGTGGGAAACATCATCTCCCTGGTGGGGAACGTGAACAATCCCAGGGCATTGTTGCAGGGCACACCAGAGGATGTTTATGCCCAGGCCCGCTATGCCATCGAGGCGGGTGTGAACATCATAGGACCCGAGTGTGCGATTCCCCTGGCCACTCCCCTTGATAACCTCAAGGCCATAGTGGAGGCGGCAAGAGAGGGTTACTGAGATCAAGTGGATCAGCATTTGTGCTGATGAAAAATCGATGGAAGGAGAAATACGCTCCATGGCAGAGCATGTTGAGATCATAAAAGAGGCAGTGATAAAGGGAAAACATAAGGAAATAGAGCAGTTGGTGAGACAGGCCGTGGAGGAAGGAGTGGAGCTGGAAAGGCTCATCCAGGAGGGCATGATAGAGGCCATGGACGTGGTGGGCAAGAAATTCGCCGATGGGGTCATCTTTGTGCCCGAGATGCTGGTTGCGGCAGTGACCATGAAGAAGGGGCTCGAGCTCATAAAGCCCATGCTCAAGGCAGACAGCAGATCCAGCGGTCGCATAGTCATGGCCACAGTCAAGGGAGACCTGCATGACATAGGCAAGAACCTTGTCATAATGATGCTGGAGGGAGCCGGCTTCCAGGTCACAGACCTGGGGGTGGACATAGATGTGGAGACCCTGGTGCAGAAAGTCCAGGAGCTAAAGCCCCAGTTGCTGGGGCTATCGGCACTGCTTACCACCACCATGCCCGAGATGGCCAGGGTGATCCAAGCCCTTGAGGCCGTGGGTCTCAGGGAAAAGGTCAAGGTGATGGTGGGAGGAGCCCCTGTGGATCAGAGATTTGCGCAGCAGATAGGCGCTGATGGTTATGGAAAAGATGCTGCCGAGGCTGTGGAGCTGGCCAAGAGGCTGGTGGCCGGGTCCCACTGAGTCTCTCATGAGGAGGTAATGGTATGACCCATAAAGAACGCATTCTCATGGCAGCAAGGGGTGAGATGCCAGATGTGCTTCCTTATGTGCCGCGTTTTGACCTCTGGTACAATGCCAACCGATATCGGGGCACTCTTCCGGTTCAATACAGGGACAAGACCCCTGATGAGATAGCCAGGGCAGAGGGCTGGGCGCTTCACAAGGTGGTCCCTGAACTCCTGAACGTGGAAACAGAGCAGGACAACCTCTACCGCGCCATAGGGCTTTATGGCCTGAAGGAGTGTGGTTACGAGATCCGGTTTTCCCCCAGCGTTGAGGTCAGAGCAATTCCCTTGTCAGACTCCCTTAGGGTGGAGTACCACACACCCAAGGGTGTGATCAGCACCACCGAGGTGGTCACAGAGGAGATGAGGGGTGCAGGTGCCACCATCACATGGGTGGAGGAGAGGGCCATAAAGAGCTCCGAGGACTATGAAAGGCTGGCATATCTTTTTGAGCAGGCGGAGGTGGTGCCTCAGTACGAACGCTATGCCCGCTGGAGGCAGGACATAGGGCAAGGCGGGGTGGCAGTGCTCATGGGCAGCCTGGCCGCATCCCCCATGCTCCATATCCAGAGAGATCTCTTGGATGCCACCAGGTTTTTCTACGAGTACCACGACCGCCAGAAAGAGATGAGGAAGCTGGCTGAGAGCCTGGAGTTCCTATATGAGAGGATTCTAAAAGTAGTGTGCGATTCCCCTGCAGAGGTGGTGCTCTGGGGGGCCAACTACGACGACATGATCACATATCCCCCCTATTTCCAAAAGGAGATCCTGCCCTGGCTTCAAAAAGCATCCCGGGCCTTGCAGGAAAAGGGCAAGCTCCTGCTGTGTCACTGCGACGGGGAAAACATGGGCTTGATGGATCTTATCAGGGACTCTGGAATGCATGTGGCAGAGGCGGTTTGTCCTGCTCCCATGACAAAGATTCCCATAGAGGAATACTACAGGAGATGGAAGGATCATCTCACCATCTGGGGCGGCATTCCCCAAAGCATGCTCTTGGCAGAGACAGCTTCGGATGAGGAGTTCCAGGCATACCTGGATCATTTCTTCAAGGCAGTGGCCCCAGGACAAAGGGTCATAGTGGGGATCGCGGATACAACTCCTCCCAATGCGGTCTTCGACAGGCTTCGCCGTATTGCAGATGAAGTGGCCAGGCACGGACGCCTCCCGTTGGAGGCAGGGGGCCTAAGACCAGTCCAAGGGCTGATGCCAGAGGCCCTGGAGGCTGCTGGGGAGGAGCTGCAAGAGGCCGAGATCTTCCATGCAGTGAGAAAGGCTGTGCTGGCCGGTGATCATGTGGGAATCCAGGCCAGTGTCAGGGAGCTTCTGGCACGAGGGATCCCAGCAGGGGATATACTGCACAAGGGCATGATTCATGCCATGGAAGCCATCGGGGCCAGGTTCAAAAGAGGGGAGGTGTTCATTCCCGAGGTGCTCCTTTCGGCCAGGGCCATGAACGAGGCCCTCAAGGTCCTGGAGCCCCATCTGGCAGGACAGAGGGTGGAAAAGGCAGGCCGGGTCCTCATAGGGACAGTGCGGGGAGATCTCCACGACATAGGTAAGAACATGGTGGCCACCATGCTAAGGGGAGTGGGTTTCCAGGTGCGAGACCTTGGCATCAACGTGAGCACAGAGCAATTCGTAAGAGAAGTTGAATCAACAAACCCTGACATACTGGCTCTGTCGGCACTGCTTACCACCACCATGCCCGAGATGGCCAAGGTCATCCAGGCCTTGAAGGCCAAAGGTTTGAGAGACCGCCTAAAGGTGATGGTGGGCGGGGCTCCTGTGAACCAGAAGTTTGCTCAAGAAATAGGAGCCGATGGCTATGCCCAGGATGCAGGAGAGGCCGTGGGCCTGGCCAAGCGGCTCATGGAGGGGAGGTAGGAATTGCTCTTGGAACAGCAAGAGGGGGGGTTAAGGGACCCCGGGGAAAAAGCTTCATGGAATGGCCCCAGGGTGCTCATAGCTTGTAAGGTCATGGAGCCTGAGCTAGAGAGCCTGCGGGAAATGATCCAGGGAGTGCAGGTGCGCTATGTAGAGCAGGCCCTCCACAGGGTGCCC
The DNA here is from genome assembly GCA_037481695.1 of bacterium. NCBI lineage: Bacteria > bacterium. The sequence continues at coordinate 20,117 of JBBFLE010000005.1, forward strand.
CAGAACATGGCCTCCAGGGTGCAGCAGGAGATAGATAGGGTTTCATCCTATGCGGGTCTTGTGATCCTGGGCTACGGGCTTTGTTCCAACGGGATCGTGGGGGTGGTTGCGCCTCCTCAAGGCCTAGTAGTTCCCAAGGCCCATGACTGCATAGCACTCTTTTTGGGCTCCCTGGAGAATTACAGGAGATCTTTTGGGGAGAGGCCTGGGACCTATTACCTGACACCCGGATGGGTTGCAGAGCACAAAGATCCCCTGGGCATCCTGCAGGAGTATATCCAGCGCTACGGGGAAGAGACCGCCCAGTGGGTGATGACAGAGGAACTCAAGCATTACACCCACATAGCTCTCATAAACAGTGGAGTCGGAGATGTAAAGAGGCTAAGAGAGCGGGCCAGGGAAAATGCCAGATACTTTGGCAAACAGTACCATGAGATAGCCGGTGATCTCTCATACTTGAGGAGATTGCTTCAGGGGCCTTACACTGATGAAGATTTCTTCTTCATTGCTCCTGGGGAGAAGGTCACCCAAGAACGCTATCTGCAAGAGGCTCTGGCATGCGCGTCATCATGAACTATGGTCGAGAGGGTCTGGCCGTAGACTTGCCCGATGAGTGGGATGTGAGGGTAATTCGCAAGAGGCCCATGCCCGTCCTGGAAGATCCATTGGCTGCCATGAAAGCTGCCCTTGAGAACCCCGTTGGTTGTGCTCCCCTAAGGGACCTGGCCAAGGGAAAGAGGACTGCCTGCATCCTCATCTGCGACATCACCAGGCCAGTTCCCAACAGAGTGATTCTACCTGTCCTCATAAGGACGCTTATGGATGGTGGGTTGGATCCGGGAAACATACAGGTCCTGGTGGCCACAGGCCTCCACAGGCCCAACCAGGGTCAAGAGCTGGAGGAGCTGGTGGGGGATGAGTGGGTTCTTGCCACGGTTCCAGTGGAGAACCACTTTGCCCGTCAGGATTTGGACCACGTGGAAGTGGGGATCACGAGTCATGGGGTGCCTGTGCTCTTGGACAGGCGTTTTGTGCAAGCCCAATTGAAGATCGTCACCGGTTTGGTGGAGCCGCACTTCATGGCAGGTTATTCCGGGGGCCGAAAGGTGATCATGCCAGGGGTGGCCCACAAGAGCACCATAACTGCTCTTCACACGGCTCGCTATTTCGAGCATCCACGCTCTGCCAACTGCATCCTGGATGGGAACCCCCTTCACGAGGTACAGCTGGAGGTGGTACGCATGCTGGGAGGTGCCCTGGCCGTAAATGCAGTAATAGACGAGCATCGCCGGATCTCTTTCTTGAATTTTGGTGAGATCCAAAGAAGCCACCTGGAGGCCGTAGGCTTCGTGAGGCCTTATGGGGAGATACCGGTCTCGGAGAAGTTTCGCACAGTGCTCACTAGCAGTGCCGGTTACCCCCTGGACAGAACCTACTATCAGACCGTGAAGGGCATGGTGGGGGCCATGGATCTCCTGGAGCCAGGGGGAGACCTTTTCATTGTGAGCGAGATCTCCGAAGGCTTCGGTTCCCTAGAGTACCGAGAGGCCCAGGAGAGACTAATGCGGCTTGGCTCAGATGGGTTTCTGCAAGAGATCCTCCCAAGAGATCACGCCCTCATAGACGAGTGGCAGACCGAGATGCAGCTAAAGCCCATGAGGGTGGGACAGATTCACCTTTACACCAAGGCTCTGGATCCAGAGGAAAGGGCCCTGACCGGGGTAAGGATAATAGAGGATCTGGAGGGGGAGATCCGAAGGAGCGTGGAGCGCTCTGGCCAGAGGAGGATCGTGGTCTTGCCAGAAGGGCCTTACGTGGTTCCCATTTACAGATCCCCTTCCCATCAGTGACCGCTTTGAGTCCATCAACCTTGGCCCCAAGGGGTGAATCCATTGCCTTGGATCAAAGTTTAGGCCCCTGGGGGCATGGGTTGGGAATCCGGGCCCTTTGGCAGGTTGTTTTTGGGAGGGGGCAGACTTTTGCATGTGCGCAAGAGATCTTCTTGTGGAAAATAAGTCCCATATGTGCAGGGTAATCCTTGAGCCTTCCGGTATGTCCCTGGAGGTTCCCCGTGGCACCACCATATTGGAAGCTGCCTCAGGTGCTGGTTTCAGAATCAGGGCCGAGTGCGGAGGGAAAGGTCTCTGCGGCAAGTGTATTGTAAAAGTGCACCCCCCTGAAGGGGCGTCGCCGCCTGAGATCGCGGAATCAGAGTTTATAACGCAGAAGGAACTCGAGGCAGGCATCAGACTGGCCTGCCAATGCAGGATAGAGGGCTTCCTCAGCGTTGAGGTGCCTCCTGAGTCCCAGGAGACTGAGGAGGCCCTGGGTAAGATTGCCCTCAGAGGCAGATACAGGGTGGATCCAACGGTCAAGAGGCTTTTTCTTGCTGGCTCTGGAGCCTCCCTGGGGGATGAGCGCCAGCCTTCAGACCTGGTGGAAAAGTTGCTGGAGCGCTTGGAAGAGCTCGGCATATTGCCTGAGCCCAGGCTGGAGCTTGGCGCCTTGCGGGAGCTCAGCATGAGCCCCTCCCTTCAAGGTGACCTCACCGTTATTTGCCACAAGGATCGAGGCATAACGGGGATAAGAGAGGGTATTAAACAACCAAGCCTGGGGGTGGCCCTGGACATAGGCACAACCACCCTTGCCGCCTATCTGTGTGATCTCACAAGCGGTGAGATCCTTGCCTCGGCAGGCGTAGCAAATCCCCAGAGGCGATTTGGGCAAGACGTGATAAGCCGCATAGGTTTTGCAAGCCAGGGACGAGGTTCCCTCCTGGAGCTGCACCGTGAGGTGATTCAAGGCCTCAATGGACTGATCCACAAGTGTCTGGCCAGAGCCAGGGCTGCTGCCCAGCAGGTGGATGAGGTGGTGGCTGTGGGGAACACTTGCATGGTGGAGCTCTTTTCCGGGCTCAATCCCAGGGCCCTGGGCGCGGCTCCCTATCTTCCGGTAACCAGGAGCTTCCCTGACCTGAGAGCAAGCGAGCTGGGATTAGAGATTTCCCCTGGGGCAAACGTGCACATTCTGCCTGTTATCTCGGGCTTCGTGGGGGCAGACACGGTCTCTGCCATTTTGGCCGACGGCCTCCACAACAGGCATGAGATCACCCTTCTTGTGGACATAGGCACCAACGGCGAGATAGTGCTGGGAGGCAGATGTGGGCTTTGGGCCACCAGCTGTGCCACGGGCCCGGCACTGGAAGGAGCGCATATAAGCTGCGGCATGCGGGCAATCAGGGGGGCCATCCATAGGGTTTGGGAGCATGGTGGCAGATTGCATTGGGAGACCCTGGGAGGCCCAGAGGCAAGGCCCAGAGGCCTTTGCGGATCAGGGATAATAGATGCCATTGCCACCTTGAGGTCCATGGGGGTGATCCTTCCTTCGGGGAGGCTCAAGGAGGAGGCCCCTGGGGTCATTTTGGACGAAAAGGGCATTGGAAGAGCATTCCCTCTGGTGGGGAAGCAGGACACGGCCACGGCAAAGGACATACAGATAACCCTAGGGGACATACGCCAGATCCAGTTGGCCAAGGCAGCCCTGTGCGTGGGCATCATGTTCTTGATGCGGAGGGCAGGGGTGGAGAGGGTGGACAGGCTGGTTTTGACAGGCGCCTTTGGAGCCAGATTCGACTGGCGCTCGGCGGTGGCCATAGGGATGATTCCCCAAGAGGCAATCTCCGGAGAGGTGGAGACCATGGAGAATGCAGCGGGCCTGGGAGCGGTCATGGCCCTTCTGGATCAGGGCCAAAGGCGTGAGGCGGCCAGCCTTGCCAGGAGCGTTAAGGTTTTGGAGCTGGCTCAAGAGCCTGACTTCGGGGTTGAGTATCCCATGGCCATGGGCTTTCCTGCAGCAAGATGGGAAGAGTCCCCAGATCTCACCCCAGAAAGGGACATTCTGGTCCCATGAGGCCGGATTTTGACCTTGACATCTTGAGCGGTTTGGCTGTAAAAACTCCAGTTAATCTTCTGTTCTAAGGCATAGGGGGCATGCTCTGGATCTGGGGTGTTACCAGGCCAGGAAGCGGCTTTTTCAACTTCCCCCGAGGTGCGCCCTCGGCGTCGAATTCTGTTGGCTCTGTCTCTACAAGGCTGGCTTCCTGAGAGGTCGTTGTAATAATTCCCAAGCATTACCGCCATCTTCTAAAGAGGCACCAAAGAGGCCAGGATATTTGTTTTTTTGGACCCCAGAGAGGCCAGGCTGGGGGCCACCATCAAAGACTCCCACATTGATCCGGAGGAACCGAGATGGGGGATGAGGAGCGAGAGGAGCTCAAACGGAAAGTCCAGGCACTGGAAAGAACACTTGGAGAAGCACAGGAGCAAATTGGATACCTTCAGGCCCAAACTGCTTTGTATCAGATGATGATAGAGCGCTCCTTGAGCGGCATCTACCTGATACGGGACGGCAATTACCTGTTTGCCAATCCTGCCTACTGTGATATAGCCGGGTATTCCTGGGAAGAACTCACAAAAAGGGATGCACTGGACATCATACACCCAGAGGAGAGGGAGTTCGTAAGGGAAAGGCTCAAGAGGAGACTCGCGGGAGAGAGTGTTCCAGGGGAGTACGAGATCAGAATCCTAAGACCTGACGGCCAGGTGCGCCACGTTTGGGTAAGGGCCCAAAGAGTCATGTACCAGGCAGAGCCAGCAGTGCTGGGGAACCTGGCGGATATCACCCAACTGCGCCAGACTGATTTGGCTCTTAAGGAGTCTGAGGAGCGCTTCCGCATGGTCTTCCAGAACGCATCTGTGGGGATCACCCTGGTCAGCCCGGATGGAATCTTTCTGGATGTGAATAGGGCCATGGCCGGGCTCCTGGGCTATGAGCCCCAAGACCTGATAGGGAAAAGGGTCACACAATTCACTCACCCTGAAGACCTGGCTACAAGGGAGGTCTTCCTGGAAGAGCTCCTGTCTGGGCGCATACCTTGGGGACAGCAGGATCGCCGCTTTCTCCACAAGGAGGGGTCAATCATATGGGGACGCATATGCTCTAGCCTTCAGAGAGACCAGAAGGGCAACCTCCAGTACTTCATCTCCTTGGTGCAGGACATAACAGCCCAGAAAAAGGCCGAGGATGCCCTCAAAGAAAGCGAGCAGCGCTATAGAAACCTTGTGGAAGTGCTTCCCGAGGGGGTATGGGTCCAGAGGGAAGGGGTCATACTTTATGTGAATCCTGCCATGGTGAGACTCCTGGGGGCCTCCACCCCAGAGGAACTCGTGGGAAGATCTATTTATGAGTTCGTACATCCCGAATCCAGGGCTTCTGTAGAGCAGAGGACCCAAGAGATCCAGCAGGATGGTGGTACAGTACCTCTCAAAGAGCAGCGGTATGTTTCGCTCAAGGGCTCTGTTCTGGAGGTGGAAACCAGTGCCACGGCCGTGCCCTTTCAAGGCCAGAGGGCCGTGCTGGCTGTATACCGAGACATCTCTGCCAGAAAGCGTCAAGAAAGAGAAAGAGAAGAGCTCCACAAGCGCTATCTCCAGGCCCAGAAGATGGAGGCAGTGGGAACCCTGGCAGGTGGCATTGCCCATGATTTCAATAACATACTCATGTCCATCCAGGGGAACGTCTCTCTCATGCTTCTGGAGACCCCAGAGGATCACCCCCACAGGGAAAGGCTCGAGGTCATTCAGGAGGCAATCAGAAGCGGGGCGGATCTAAGCAGGCAACTGCTGGGCTTTGCCAGAGGGGGTAATTACGATGTTAGGCCACTGAACATAAACGAGGTTGTAGAAAAAACCTCCAGCATGTTCAGCAGAACCAGAAAGGAGATCAGCATTCACAAGAGGTTCCAGCCAGACATCTGGACAGTGGATGCGGATCGCAGCCAGATGGAACAGGTTTTCATGAACCTCTTTGTCAATGCCTCGGATGCCATGCCAGGAGGTGGGGAGCTGTTTCTGGACACCCAGAACGTGAGCCTGGACGAGGATTACCTGAGGCCATATTCCATGCCCCCAGGCCCATACGTGAGAATATCTGTGACCGACTCTGGCACAGGCATGGACGAGGAGACACTCAAGCATGTGTTTGAGCCCTTCTTTACTACCAAGACCATGGGCAGGGGAACCGGGTTGGGCCTGGCCACGGTTTACGGCATAGTCAAGGCACACAAAGGTTTGATCACAGTTTACAGCACCCCCGGCCAGGGGAGCACTTTCCACATTTACCTGCCGGCTTCCCCGAGAGAGCCTTCGAGGCAACTCAGGCTTCCCCAAGGGGTGGTCAAGGGGAAGGGCACAATACTGCTCATCGATGATGAGGAGATGATCCTGAAGGTGGCAAGTCAGCTCTTGGAGGCACTGGGTTACAAGGTGGTCAAGGCAAAAGGTGGCCAAGCTGGTCTCAAGAGTTATGAGGAGTTGATGCACCAGGTGGATCTGGTCATTCTGGACATGATAATGCCAGACCTTGGAGGATCCCAGGTATTTGAGAGGCTCAAAGAGATGAACCCCAAGGTAAGAGTGCTTCTCTCCAGCGGTTATGCAGTAAACGGTGAGGCCAAACAGATACTGGAAAAGGGCTGCAGGGGCTTCATCCAGAAACCCTTCAACCTGGCGGAGCTTTCCCAGAAGGTGCAGGCAGCCTTGAGGGAGGAATCCCTTGAGGACCCTAGCCATGACAAAACCCTTTGAGGCAAGGTTTTGGGTGAGGTACATATGGTGGCCCAGAAGATATTTTTGTGTAGCAGCTTTCATCAGGGACCACAAGGGGCGGGTTCCATGTGACTATGTTCCCCGGAGCCCCAACCCGGCTCTAGGGTCAGCAAGTTTAGGTGGGAGATGGAGGCAAACCTTGGGGGCCCATAGTTTTTTGGAGGCTGGGGTATTTTGCTGGATATGCTTTTGGGGAACTGGAAACAATCCCGGCTGAGAATAGCTTACCTTCTGGGAGGTGTTTTCCTGGCTGTTTCCATGGGCCTTCGTCTGGCCCTGGTCATCAGATCCTGGAGGCTCTTGGAGGGGGAGCTTGTTGTTTTGCCCAAGGTATTGGGCATGGGTCTCCTCATGGACCTTGCGACCTTGAGCTATTTTGCCATCCCCTATGTAGGCTTCCTTGTTCTTGCTCCCAGAAAGTTTTACTCCAGCAAAAAAATAAGCCCATTTCTCCATGGGGCTGTGATAGCAAGCCTTTACCTGATTCTTTTCGTGGCCGTGGCCGAGTGGTTCTTCTTCGAGGAATTTGCAGCCAGGTTCAATTTCATAGCCGTGGACTACCTCATCTATACCCAGGAGGTTCTGGGAAACATATGGGAATCCTACCCCTTGATTCCCATCCTACTGGGAATACTCCTGGGGGCATTGTTAATCTGGTGGCCTTTGAGAAATGTTGTGAGAGCTTCCCAGAAGAGCCTGGAGCCTCTCGGGAGGCGCGCTATTGAGGGTTTTCCATGGGTTGCTGCGGCTGTGCTCTTTGGCCTTACGGCTGATCTGGACTGGAGCCGGATCTCTGGGAACAACTATGCCAATGAAATCGCCTCCAATGGCATGTACAGCTTTGTTTCAGCCTTTGGGACCAACCAGATAGATTACGAAACATTCTACCCCAAGCTGGAGCCCGAGAAGGCCTTGGCCATGCTCAAAGATCAATTGGCAGAGCCCAATGCCCGCTTTCTTTCGGATGATCCCTGGGATCTGCGCCGCAGAATTGCCAACGGGGGGCCCCTGGGGGAAAAAAGACTCAGCGTGGCCCTCATAGTGGTGGAGAGCCTAAGTGCTGAATTCGTGGGGGCCCTGGGTGGGCAGAAAAAGCTGACCCCTCGCTTGGATTCTTTGGCTTCCCAGTGCCTGGTCTTCACCAACATCTATGCCACAGGCACTCGTACAGACAGAGGGCTTGAGGCAATAACCCTCTCCGTGCCCCCTACACCCGGTCGATCACTGGTCAAGAGGCCTGGGAATGAAAACCTGTTTTCCCTGGGCTGGATCCTCAAGAGGGAGGGCTACCGGGTGGAGTTCATATACGGGGGTTACGGTTATTTCGACAACATGAACCATTTTTTCAGCCAAAACGGCTTTAAGGTGGTGGACAGAAAGGAGTTCGCCTCCCATGAAATCACCTTCTCCAATGCCTGGGGGGTCTGCGACGAGGATCTTTATCGCAAGGCCCTCTCGCGCATGAGAGAGTCCCACAAGAACAATCAGCCCTTCTTCGGCCTCATACTGACCACCTCCAACCACAGGCCCTATACTTATCCAGAGGGCCGAGTCAAGGTGCCATCAGGCAAGGGCAGAAAGGGCGCCGTGCTCTATACAGACTGGGCCATAGGCAACTTCTTTGATGAGGCTAGAAAAGAGCCCTGGTTCCAAGACACCATCTTCGTGGTGGTGGCGGACCACTGCGCCAATTCCGCAGGAAAGGCTGCCTTGCCTGTGGATCGCTACAGGATCCCGCTTTTCATTTACGCCCCCAGGTGGATCAAGCCAGCCAGGATAGAGACTCTGGGAAGCCAGATGGACTTGGCACCCACACTCCTGGGCTTGCTGGGGGTGGATTACACCAGCAAGTTCCTGGGCAGGAATCTTTTGAGCATGAAGCAGGAACAAGGAAGGGCCTTCATGGCAACTTACCAGAAGCTGGGCTATCTGAGGGGCAATAGGCTGGTGGTCATGGATGTGAAAAGACCTGCGACTCAATACCAGTGGGTTCCAGGCAGGAGGGATCTTGAGGTTGTGAATCCAGATGGCCCCCTCACAGAAGAGGCCATCTCCTATTACCAGGGGGCATCTCTCATCCATGGCCGCGGGCTGGACAGGTGGGAAGAGGAGCAAGGGGCCCGTGGGGCAGGTAATTGACAGGATCAAAAAAATGGAGCCCTCCATGGAAGGATCCCAAGGAAGCTGTGCTGCCCCGGGGACCCAAGAGAGTTCAATGCAGGAAGACTCGGGGAGTTTTTCCTTCATGCCTTCAGACCCCTGGGCTTCTGGGGAAAAAAGCGGCCGGCCCCTGGGCGAGAGAAGGTTTCTGCTGTGGCATCTTTGGTTACCTCTGGCGCTCTTGACAGGCCTGCTCATTCTTTTTGAGACCACGGATCTGGATCTCAGGCTCTCGGATCCATTTTTTGACTTTGAAAGGGGGCTATTTTTTTGGAGGGACACCTGGTGGGCCAAGAGGCTACTTCACTCGGGAGGGAAGATATTTGTAGGCGTGATTTGGCTGTGCCTTCTTTTCTTGTGGATTTACCAGTTTATAAGAGGCAATTCTACGAAGCTTCGCTCCTGGAGGACATCCCTTGTATTTCTCATGATCAGCATGGCTTTAGGGCCAATAACCGTGGCTGGCATCAAGCTCCTGGTGAACAGGCCCTATCCCGAACACATAAAACGTTATGGAGGTCCCCTGGAGTACAACAAGCTTTTTGAGAGGCCTCCTCCCACAGGCAAACACTATAAGGGTTTTCCCGCAGGCCATGCCTCCGCAGGCTATGGGCTCGTGGGTCTATATTTGGTACTGCGTGAGACAAGGCCCAGGCTGGCCGCCTGGGGGCTTATCTTTGGATTGGGGCTGGGCAGCCTTTTTGGCTTTGCTCAGCACGTCAGGGGCATGCACTACTTTTCCCACAACCTTTGGAGCGCAGCCATTTGCTGGTTTGAGGCCCTTTTTTTGTACCTGGTCTTCTTCAGAGGAAGGCTCCAAACCATCAGGGCGCAAAACCCACCTGGCTCTTGAGATCCACATGATCCTTTGATCCGGCCAATAAATCGAGACCTACCTCGCCATTCCGGTAAAGCCTGCTTGGGGAAGCAGGGGGGCCTCGGCCAGGCTTTTGGGGACCGTGCCCGTCAGGGCTTTCAGAAACTCTGACAAATCCTTGATCACATCCTCCTGGAGCTGCCTGCCCAGCTGGGTGCTGCCCATGATCTTTACTGCCCTTTCCAGTTCAGGTACTGAACCGTCGTGGAAGTAAGGCGGGGTCACGGCCACATTTCTCAAACTGGGCACCTTGAAGACATAGAGATCCTGGAGATCTCCCGTGACATCGGCCCTCCCGCGCTCTGGCTCAATACTTCCCGTGGCCTCCCAGTAATTCATGTGGATTCCAAACTTCTCGTACATGGAACCCCCAAGACCCGGGCCGCCGTGGCAGTCTATGCAGCCCAGATCCAGGAACCTTTCCAGCCCCCTTTTTTCTCTTGCATTCAGGGCAGTTTCCGACCCCAGGAGCCACTCGTCCAGGCGCGAGGGGCTCACAAGGGTTCTCTCGAAAACCCCTATGGCAACCCCCCAGTTCTTGGCGTTTATGGGATCCTGATCCTGAGGGAAGGCCTTCTTGAAAAGCTCATGGTAACCTTCTATGGCCCTAAGCCTGGCCATGGCAGCTTCCAGACTGGGGTTACCGAAGCTGGGGGCACCCACAAGGGCCTTTACTGCCTGGTCCTCCAAAGACTCCCTGTCCCCCCTCCAGTGCTGGGAGATCTGGAGAAAGGCATTGAGAACAGTGGGTGCGTTTCTGGGGTTTAGCCTTCCCATGACTCCCACAGAGCGGGGCAGCCCGTCTGTACCGTAAAGCTGGGGGAGATGACAGCGGCTGCAACTGACCGTCCCATCCAAAGAGACCCTGGGCTCAAAGAAAAGCAGCCTGCCCAGGGCCGCCCGTTGCTCCTCAAGCGGTTTTCTGCCAAGGTCTTGGGCTGGCTCAAGGGGGGCCATGACCCCAAGAGCCCTTGTACGTAACTCGTGGCCGGCCATCGAGGTGGAATCTGGGTTGGCCCCGCTTGCCAAGGCCAGCAAAAAGCTAACCCAAAAAAATGTGCGTGCTTTGCCCATGAGTATCTCCATGTCTTGCTCTTTTGTGCAGCCCCATGGAACTCCAAGGTCAATCCACATTCTCCTAAATCGGATTATATCCCTCCTGGGAAGGCCTTCAAACAAAAAAGCTCTCAAGCATGGCCCTGGGGCAATCATCCTAGGGCAAAGCTATGGTGCCATCTCGAGCCCATTGTGCAGGATATACTGAAAAATTTTTTCTTGAGCCTTCCATTTTTTTAGGATCTCTGCAGGGCCCAAGGCCTTATAATCTTCTTCAAGGAAACAAACTAAGAGCAAAGCCCAAGCATTGTCCCAGGCGGGTGAGGCTGGCGCTTTGTACCCCAGAGCTAAGCTCCATTCATTCATTTTTCGTGTGATGGATCGTGGAGGTATCACTTAAACATCCAACGAAAGGAGCAAGCCATGGAAGCCAGGACAAAGAGGCAGGAAGGGCGGGGGCCAGGAGACCAGCTACTTTATCATCAGGATTTCTTCAGAACTTTTCGGGACATCATGAAAAGGGTTTCCACCACCAGGCGCTCCATGAACGTGCTTCATGACATAACCGAGGCTGTGACGCGTTCCATGGGGGTAAAGGGCAGCGCTCTTTTCCTCCTTAACAGGAAAAAAGGCGTCCTGGAGGTGGTCTCTTCCTTTGGCCTCAGTGACCGTTATCTGAGAAAGGGTCCGGTTCTAGCCGACAGGAGCATCAAGGAAAGTCTTGAAGGAATGAGCGTCTGCGTGGATGATGTTTCAGCAGACCCTAGGATCCAGTATCCCCAGGAGGCAGCCCTGGAGGGAATCCGCTCCATACTCTCTGCCCCCATGGTTTTCAAGAAAAAGGTCATAGGGGTGCTCAGGGTCTATGCATCTGTGCCCACGGAGTTCAGCATGGAGGATGTGGACTTCGTGGAGGGCCTGGCAGACCTGGCAGCACTGATCATCGAGTACAACAGACTGGTATCAGGTGCCAAACAGAGCCTGGGAGCTCTCAAGGAACTGGCAGGCAGACCAGCCAGAAAAAAATGAAAGGGTCTGGGCCTCAGTGCTTTTTCCTGCGGGAGAGCATGAAGAGGCCCCCCCCTGTAAGGAGCAGGGCCAGCACCACAAGATCCGCCTGATGGGAGTACTGCTGTACAAGATTCCAGTTCTCTCTCAGTTTCATGCCGCAATAGAGAAGAAAAAAGTTCCAGAGGGTAGCCCCGGTTATTGTGGCTGTCACAAATGGCCCCAGGGGCATGGAGCCGGCCCCGGCAGGGATGGATATGAGGTGTCTAATGACCGGGATGAAGCGGCCCAGAAATATGGTCCAGGTTCCCTTTCGGCGGGCAAAGAACTTCTCTGCCAGCTGAAGATCGTGGGCGTTGAGCAACAGGTACCTGCCGGCCCTGAGCACCAGAGGCCTTCCCCCCCAGCGGCCCATGGCATAAGATGCCAGAGAGCCTGCCAGGGAACCCAGGCTGGTGGCCACCATGGCCATCTCCAGGCTCCATTTATTGTCAGCCACCAGAAACCCCACAAAGGGCATGACCGCTTCGCTGGGCACAGGGGCTATCATGCTCTCCAGGGCCATGAGAAGTGCAGCCGCCCAATACCCTCCTGTCTCAAGGCAAGAGACCGCCAGACGGGATATGGTTTCTGTGAGCATGGGAAGCCCCCCCTTGCTCAGCGCCTGTCCAGCTCGTCCAGGACTGGACGGGCTGCGGCCTCATAGGCCTGCAACATGGAGATGGCCAGCACGATGGCCAGGGGTCCCAAAAGAATCCCCAGGGGGCCAAAGGAGAACACACCACCCAATAAGGAGAAGAAAATGAGAAGAGGGTGTAGCTCGCTTCTGCCCTTCATGATCATGGGTCTTACCAGGTTGTCGCTAAGGCTCACCATCAAGCCCCAGATGATCAGGAAGATTCCATAGCCCACATGCTGGGTCAAAATGAGCATGATGCCAGCCGGAAGCCACACCAGGGCTGTGCCCACCACAGGCACCATGCTGAAGAATGCCATGGCCGCTCCCCAAACCAAAGGCTGGAGCCCCACGATGAGAAAACCCACCCCCCCCAAGAATCCCTGTAATATGGCAGTCAGAAAGGCCCCATAGAAGGCAGATTCACTCACCCTCCTGAACTTTTCGAAAAGCTCCTTTCTCAGGCTCCCTGGCAGGGGGGTCAGATACAGGGCCCAGCGCAGGAACCTACCTCCGTCCTTCAGAAAATAGAAAAGCGCCACCAACATCAAGAAGAACTGCCAGAGAGTTGTTGTGACAGCCTTCAATGCAGCAGCACTTAGCCCCACGATCTCCTTGCTCAGGCTTCCCACAAGCCCTGTGAAGCCTTTGATCAGCTCCCTTGGGTCTATGCGAAGCTGTGGCAGGACCTTCTTCTGCCATTGCAGAGCCTGGCGCACGATCTCCTCGTCCAGAAGATTTCCGTGCAGCTTCTGGTTCACCCAGTCGTACAACTGAATGGATTGCTGAGCCAGGATTCCCAGAAGCACCAGACAAGGCAGTATTACCACCACCACCACAAGAAAACAGGTGATGAGGGCCGCAAGACTCTCGTGACCCCTCGTAAAGCGCCTTATCCTGGCATGGCCAGGCTCGGCTATGGTTGCCAAAACCAAGGCCACCAAAAATATGCTCAAAAAAGGCCTCAGAACCACGTATCCAAAGACCAAAACCGCCACCAGGCTGGCCAGTAGGAATCCTCCACCGTAGTCCCGTAGCCCTGTGTCTTTTCCCATGCGGCTCTGCTCTCCTTGTCCCACCTTGCTTGTACGCCCAGCCTGCATATTTGAGCCAACTCATCATACCCCGTGGGGTATCAGCCAAGCCCCGAAACACCCCTCCATGTTTTCCCATGGATCCCCTGCCACAGGGCTCATCTGTTATGCCTGCGAGGACTCGGGCCGCAGTATTAGGGCTCCCAGAGGAGGCAGGGTTAGGCAGAGGCTGTAAGGCCTGCCATGCACGGGCTGAGCCTCGCTACAGAGCAAGCCCCCGTTTCCCACGTTGCTGCCACCATAGAAGGCCGAGTCTGTGTTGAGAACCTCCCTGTAATATCCCGGGATGTCCACGCCCACTGCATAACCATGGCGCACTACGGGTGTGAAGTTAAACACGCACACCAGTTGGCCTGCCGGGCCTCTGCGCTGGAAACTGAGCACGCTTTGCAGCGCGTCATTACAATCTATCCAAGAGAAGCCTCGTGGATCCGTGTCCCAGGCCCAAAGAGCCTGCTCTTGCCTGTACAGCCTGCCCAGATCCTCCAAAAGCCTTCCCACTCCCCCATGGGTGGGATATCCCTCCAAGAACCATTCCAGGCCAGTCTCGTGGCTCCACTCCTTCCATGGGGCCAGCTCCGTGCCCATGAAAAGGAGTTTCTTGCCCGGATGGCAGAACAGATAGGCCAAAAGCAGCCTTAAATTGGCGAAACGCTGCCACTCGTCTCCAGGCATCTTGGACAGCAGGGAGCCCTTGCCGTGGACCACCTCGTCATGGGACAAAGGTAGAATGAAGTTCTCGCTGTATGCATAAAGCATGGAGAAGGTAAGCAGATTGTGGTGGAAGCTTCTGTGGATGGGGTCCTTGCGGAAATACTCCAGGGTGTCGTGCATCCAGCCCATGTTCCACTTGAAGTGAAAGCCCAGTCCCCCAAGATACGTGGGAGATGAGACTCCAGGCCATGCCGTGGACTCTTCGGCCACTGTGAAAGCCCCTGGTACTCGCTGGCCGATCAGCTCGTTGAGCTCCCGCAGGAAGGCCACTGCCTCCAGATTTTCCCTGCCACCGTACCTGTTGGGGAGCCACTGCCCTTCCTTTCGGCTGTAATCCAGATAGAGCATGGAAGCCACTGCATCCACCCGCAGCCCGTCTGCATGATACTCCTGGAGCCAGAAAAGGGCATTGTCCAGAAGGAAATTCCTGACCTCATTGCGGCCATAGTTGAATATGAGGGTATCCCAGTCCGGGTGATGTCCCAGCCTGGGGTCCATATGTTCGTAAAGGGCCGTGCCGTCGAACCATCTGAGACTGTGGTCGTCCTTGGGGAAATGAGCCGGCACCCAATCCAGTATGACCCCTATGTTGTTTTGGTGACATAGATCCACCAGAAACTTGAAATCGTCCGGGGTGCCGTAACGGCTTGTGGGGGAGAAATAACCTGTGACCTGATAACCCCAGGAGCCGTCAAAGGGATGCTCCATGACCGGCAGCAGCTCCAGGTGGGTGAAATGAAACCTTCTGGCATGCTCCACCAGAAGAGGAGCCATTTCCCTGTAGCCCAACCAGGAGCCGTCCTCTTTTCTGCGCCAAGAACCCAGGTGCACCTCGTAAATGTTCATGGGAAGCCCCCTGAGATCCGGGCCTTCAGGGCGGCTCTCCATCCATGAACTGTCCCCCCATTCATAGGCTCCCAGATCCCAAACCCTGGAAGCCGTGCCTGGTCTCATCTCCATGCAAAAGGCCACAGGATCGCTCTTGATACGCAGATGCCCGTCCCTGGTCAAAAGCTCGAACTTATAGAGTTCTCCAGGGCCTATCCCAGGCACGAAGATCTCCCATATTCCCGAGGCTCCCAGGCAGCGCATGGGAAAGAGCCTGCCGTCCCAACCGTTGAACTCCCCCACCACGCTCACCCTTCTGGCATTGGGGGCCCAAAGGGCAAAGGCCACCCCATTGACCCCCTCCATGATCCTGGGATGGGCACCCAGCTTGCTGTGCAGGTTCCAGTGACGGCCCTCACAGGCCAGATGAAGGTCCAATTCTCCTATGGTGGGCAGGAACCTGTAAGGGTCATCCCTTTCCCAGACGGAGCCGTTGGGGAATCGAAAACGCAGCCTATAGGCAAAGGAAGGGCTCCTGCCTCTGATCAATGTTGCGAAAAGTCCTCCCGGGTGGCAAAGCTCCATGGGCAGTTGCCGCCCGCTGGGGAGAACCACCCATGCCTGAGCCGCATCAGGGTGAAAGGCTCTCACCACCGAATCATTGCCCAGGCCGTGGGCTCCCAGGATGCGGTGAGGGTCTGAATGATCAACCCTTACCAGAGCCTCCAGCTCTTCCCAGGAGATGTTTTCAATGAGATCAAGGGGTTGGGGCGCCTCTAGCCCATCCTCTCCTGGGGCAGCATGAGGGATTCCTTTGCGATAGGCTCTTTCTATATTCTCTGACGCCATGGCAAGAGCTTCTCCCTGATTCTCATTTCCCGGGCCAGCTCCTGGGCCGCCTCCAGAGCCTTGCCGAATTCCCACCAGCATTCCTCGCAGGCTCTGATGAAGAGATTCTGTGCTCTCCAAAGCTCCAGACCGATGCCCAGGTTCCTGGCCGCATTCAAGACCGCCATGCATGTTTCAAAGACCACGGGCGCATCTGACGGCCTGTGCCTGAGGGTTTCCAGAGAGGATTCCATCTTCTGTGAGAGGAGCCTGGCCCAAGCATCCTTCTCGGGCCTGTAACCCCAGGCGGATGAACGCTCCAGCAGAGCCGCCGCCTCTTCCATTCTACCGCCGTCTTGGGGCAACTCCTCCAAGACCCTTTGAATTCGCCTGCTAACATGTAAAGCAGCGGCCGTGACAAGGGCTTCTGGTATGGGAAAGCCCATGGCCCCCAGGTGCTCCAGCATACCCAGATCATGCTCGGCCAGGTTATCCAAGGTGTTGATATAGTCCTGGAACCTGTCCTCCAGCATGAGCCTTATGAGTCTTCTTTGCTCATCTATGAAAAGATCTTTGAGACCAAATACCGGGGGCGGAAACTGCTCCCTCAGCCAGGAGTAAAGTTCCCCTGCCGAGAGATCCCTTAGCCTCTGTCTGAGCCCTTGCTCCAGCCTGATCCAGTCTTCTTCTGATGCAGAGGGCCTCTGGAAACAGGCCAGGTCCAGACCTCCGAAATGAATCACCCCATAGAGGTACTGCTCGCATTGAGTTGTCCTGCGGCAGGTGATCTTCACTCCCCCCAGAGCCACCCTGGCTGCCTGGGCTGATTCCACCTTTGCCCAAAGCCCTTGGAGTTCGTAACCTGGAATCTCCTCCGATGGATGCCTGTTCCTGAAAAGAGTTCGCACTGCGAACTGAGCCACCACCCTGGAAGACTCCACCACAGAGGGCTTTACCTTGACCTCCCAAACCCTCCTGCCGTCTCCCAGTTCCGCGATATTGCTGGGAGCCCTCTTCAGAGTGTCGAGAAAAGCCTCCTCCAAATCCTCCCCCAGATCCTTGGCCAGCTGTAAGGCCCTGGCCGCATATCTAAGGATCTGGGTGGTCTCCAGCCCAGAGATTTCATCGAAAAACCAGCCGCAGCTTGTGAACATGAGAAGTCCGTGGCGCTGCATTTCCAAGAGCTTTAAGGCCCTCTGAAGCTCCTGTTCTTGTACCTTGGGGCTCTTGTGGGTGCTCCAGAAGGTCTCCAGTCCCTCCCCTGGGGGCCCAAGGATCACACCCACGTACTTGTCCCTGGCATCCCAAGGATCCTTGAACAGTCGAGAACCTTTCTCTTCAAAGATGGCATCCAGTCTCCCCTTGAGCCAGTTCATGGCTTCTCTGAGGGGAGCCCTCCAGCTCTGACTCCAGTGGGCAGGACCTCCCACCCGGCAGCCGCAGTCGGATTTCCAGCGCCCCAAGCCATGGGCACAGCTCCAGGCAGTGCCCTCTCTTATCTGCACCTCCCAGGTGGGTGGTGACAGCTCCAGAAACTCTCCATAGTTGGTAAGGCTCACCGATGGGTCTTCCATGGCTTTGTGGAGCACGTACGCCAAGGCCATCTCCCCGAAACGGTGGTGGTGCCCGTAGGTCTCCCCATCGGTGGCTATATGCACCAACTGGGGGCCCTGGGAATCTCTCCTGAAGGCGGACAGGAGCCTATGGTAAAAAGACTCCCCATCCCCCAGGAGCCCCTCGAAGGCCACTGCCCTGGATATGGGACCATCATAGAAGAAAAGAGAGATTCTCCTGCCAGAGGGCAGCCTACATAGATACGCTCGGGTGATGTCCAGGTCGTCCCTTACCGCAAACCAGGAGGAGTGGCCCAAAGGTCTCACCCGAAGAGCCTGGTGAGGAGCCAGAATGGTGAAGAGAATGCCTTCCTGGGCCAGCACATCCAATGTGGCCAAGTCCACGGCTGTCTCAGGAAGCCACATGCCCTCTGGTTCACTGCCGAAAAACCTGGAATAGGCCTTTATGCCCCATCTTATCTGGGTGAGACGATCCCTGGGGCTGTCCAGTGGAAGGATGCTGTGTCCAAAGGCTTGGGCCAGGGCATTGGAGTGGCCCCCATGCTGACTCTGGCTCCTATGATGAGCCTCCAGCAATGCCTCCTTTACATCCGGGGCGTGGGCCATTAACCAGGTAAGCAAAGTGGGGCCCACATTGAAGCTGATGTGCTGGTAATTGTTGAGAAGCCCCTGGACCATTCCCTCTGGATCCAGGATTCTGGCCGCAGTGTTGGGGCAATAGCACTCGGCCTTTATCCTCTGATTCCAATCATGATAAGGGAAGGCTCCGTCCTGGAGCTCCACCATCTCCAGCCAAGGGTTTTCCCTGGGAGGCTGGTAAAAATGACCGTGAATGCAAAGGAATCTGCCTGTAGGAGACTCTCCCAAGAGTTTCAACCTCCGCAGACCCAGTCATAGAGTTCCAGATACTCCCTGGCCGAGCGATCCCAGGAGAAATCTTCCTTCAATCCATTGAGCACCAAGTTTCTCCATATCTGGGGTTTTTCATAAAACGAGACGGCCTGTCTTACACATTCCAGAAAAGCCTTTGGTTCGTGGGGGCCGAACTTGAACCCGTTTCCCTGGCCGGTGGAAACATCAAAAGGCCTCACCGTGTCCTGCAGTCCGCCTGTGGCCCTCACCAGGGGAACTGTCCCATACTTGAAGGCGTACATCTGGGTCAGGCCGCAGGGTTCGTACCTGGAGGGGATCAGGAATATGTCCACTCCGGCCATTATCCTGTGGGCCAAAGCTTCATCAAAGCCTATTTTGACCGCCAGTCTGGAGGGGTTGGCCTTTGCAGCCTCCTGCAAGGCCCTCTGATAGTGATCCTCTCCTGTGCCCAGGATCACAAGCCCCACATCCAGATCCAACACCTCCTGTAACACAGCAGTCAAAAGGTCCAGGCCCTTCTGGGCTGCCATGCGGGTTGTCATGCCCAGCAGGGGCCTTTTTTTCAACCGGGGATCCAGCCCGGTTTCCTTGATGAGCTCTTCCTTGCAGATGGTCTTGCCGGTCATCTTGCCGGGGTAGTAATTTGCTGGCAGATGTGGATCCGTGGCTGGATCCCAAAGGGAGTAATCCACTCCGTTGAGGATCCCCCTCAGCACATCCCTTCTGTGATAAAGGATCCCCTCCATGCCCAGACCAAACTCAGGGGTCTGGATCTCCCTGGCATAGGTGGGGCTCACGGTGGTTATGGCCCTGCTGTACACTATTCCTGCCTTGAGAAGGCTCATGTTGCCCCAAAACTCCAATCCCTCTGGGTGGAAAAACTCCGCCATGGGTAATCCAGTGACCTGGAGCTTCTCCGCAGGGAAAATACCCTGATACCCCAGGTTGTGGATGGTAAACACGCTGGGAACTCCTCCCAGCACAGGGGAATGCCTGTATGGGCCTGCCAAGAGAGCAGGCACAAGACCCGTCTGCCAGTCATTGCAGTGTATGAGGTCCGGCCTGAAACCCATGGCCTCGACCATGAGAAGCACCCCATGGCAAAAGAAGCTGAACCTCTCCAGGTTGTCGTAATAGTCCCCTGCCGGGTTACCGTAAAGATTGGGCCTCTCGTACAGGTCCTCCCTTTCCAGCAAGTACACAGGTGTTCCCCCCTGGGAAGCGGTCTCCCATACTGCAGCCCCGAGGCGGGTGTTGCCCAGGGGTACTTCTATGCGGTTCAGGACAGGCGAGAGGCTGAATCCCCCCTTGCGCACAGAGGCATAAAGGGGCAAAGCGACCCTTACATCTGCCCCCAGATCCCTCAGTGCTGCGGGGAGCGCCCCGGCCACATCGGCCAGTCCACCGGTTTTGGCATAAGGGACCACCTCCGAGGACAGGAACAACACCTTAAGCTCCTTTTTCATGATTACCTCCTGGCTACCTTTGGGGCCTCAAATCAACCAGCGTTGTCTCGGGCCACCGCTTCCAACAGTTCCCCATAAACCTCGGGAAAGGAATAGAGGACCCTGTTCCAGGAAGGGATCAAGGTCCCTCCGGCCTCGGCCCTGCACTGTTGCCAGGCCTCCCAGAGAAAATCCTGGAAATGGTGAGCGGTTATCTCCTCGCGGTGCCTGTCATAGCGAAGTCCGTTGACCTCCGCATCGTCGCTGTAGCGCTTGATGAACACAAGAGCCCTTTGATAATAAGTGTGGCGTATCATGTCCACAAAGGGATCCTCCAGGGGCACTCCGTGGGAACGGATATGGTTGAGGTAAAACTTGGCTATGTCCACTACCATACGGCGTAATCCATTGTCCGGATCATCGGGTTGGAGCTCCTGTTCCTTGTGTTCGTAGTTCTCTGCCAGGTCTATCTGGGCTATCTTTCCAGGAGCCACCCTGTGGTAAACCTCTGAGAGGGTGCTTACCTCCAGGCCCCAGTCGCAGGCTATGTTTATCCCCCTTGCCAGCCGGGCCAGAAAGCTCACCTCACCTGCCAGCGGATATTTGAAGGCCCTATGATACAGAAAAAAGCGTTCCAGCTCCCTCATGCCCCTCTGCTGCATCATGCCTGCCATGGCGTCTACAAAAGGCACCACAAAGAGCCTTGTTACCCTTCCCTTCATGGTGAGCTCTGCCCTGGAGATCCTGGAGTAGTAACCCTTGCAGAATTCAAAATCATTATGGGGGTTGGCCGTGGGCTCCAAGAGCCTTCCCAGAAAAACCCGGTCATATTGAAGTATGTCGCAATCATGCAATCCTATCACGTCGCTGTCGCCCCTGGCGAACAGGTAGCCCAATGCGATCCAGACCGACTGCCCCTTGCCCTTGACCCCTGTGTGGATCCTGCGGGAGGCCATTTCATGAAATATTCTTTGAATCCTCGGGCCGTCCACCCAAACTATGGCCACCTCCCGCTGCCTTGTGGAAAGAGAAGAAAAGAGCTCCTTGGCCTCTTGGAACTGATGAGGCTCTGGAGCCCCACCCAGGGCCACCACAACATGGCGCAGGTACCCCACCTTGCTCAGCTGCAGACAGATCTCATGTAGGGCGTTTCTGGAAGCTATTTCCTCGTGCAGGCATGGGAGAAGAAGGCTTATGCGCAGACTCTTGGAATAAGAAATGAGCTTTTTTTCCAGACATGCCAGGTACTGTGCCCTGTCCAAGACTCTATAGAGTCCGTGGAGATTGGTGATTATGCCTTCTTGATGAAAATCCCCCATCTGGAACCCTTTCCTGAGGCCTCACGGCAGCACTTCAATATAGCAGATCAGTCCCTGGAAAGCATCCCATGCCTTTTGGTGCAAGCACACACTTGCCCCCTCCACCCGGTAGGTCCAGGGCGTATTGAGGGACCCATTCCAAGGAAAGCCTCTTGGCCAGCTCATCCATTATCTCCAGGCCCCTTTTGACAGGAGTTCTGAAATGAGCTGCCCCCAGGACAGGATCCAGCTGAAAGAGGTAGTAAGGCCTGACTCCCACGGCCACCAGACCTCTCAAAAGCTCCAGCATGACCTCAGGCTCGTCGTTTACTTGCTTGAGTAGCACTGTTTGGGATCCCAAGGGGATGCCTGAATCGGCCAGCATGGAGCACGCCCTTCGGGCCTGAGGGGTCAGTTCCAATGGATGGTTGAAGTGCAGGCTCATGTAAATCGGGTGATACCGTTTCAACATGCGGCAAACAGAGGGGGTGATTCTTTCTGGAAGTGCAGAGCAGACCCGTGTGCCTATTCTTATGATCTCCACATGAGGTATTTTCCTCAGTGTAATGAGAATAGACTCCAGTTGTTCGTCCTCTAGGAGCAGGGGATCCCCTCCTGAAAGCAGTACGTCTCGCACCTCCTGGTGGGAGCGGACATACTCCAGGGCCAGGCTCAGATCAGGGCCATTGCTGCTCCCATGGCCTCTGCCCACCCTTCTCCTTCTGTTGCAGAACCTGCAGTGGATGGCACAACGGTTGGAGGCCAAGAGCACCACTCGATCAGGATAACGGTGGATCAGATGGGGCACTGGGCTCATTTTCTCCTCTGCCAGAGGATCCGGGACACCCTCCTTGTCCTTCAGCTCCCTGGGATCGGGAAGCACCTGTTTTGCCATGGCATCCCCGGGCCCTCGGATGAGGGATAGGAAGTATGGGTTTACCAGGGCCGGGAAGAGTTGGGAGGCAGTAGCTGTGCTTCCGGGATCGAGGCCAAAGAGCCGGCAAAGCTCTCGAGGGCTGCTAAGGCTTCGGGCCATCGCCTCGCGCCAAGATTGCCGGCCTTTTCCCTTCATCTCAATCTCCTGGCCTTAAGAGCATGATCCTGCTGTCTGCCACCACACAGCCTTCCCCCTCGGGGTAAACTATCAGGGGGTTTATGTCCAGCTCGGCTATCTCCGGGTGATCGCTCACCATCTGGGAAAGCCTCAGAATGCAATCCTTTATGGCCTCTATGTCAGAAGGAGGCTGACCCCTCAGACCCTGAAGTACCTTGTAGGCCTTGATGGAGCGGATCATGATCTCGGCACTTACCTCCCACATGGGTGCAAGGCGGAAGGTCACGTCCTGAAGCGCTTCCACGAATGTGCCTCCCAGGCCGAACATGCAGATGGGGCCGAATCTTGGGTCCCTGGTGGCTCCCAGGATGACCTCCACTCCTCCCCTGGCCATGCGTTCCACCAGAACACCCTGGATCCTGGCCTGGGGATTAAAATTGAGGGCATTGACCAGGATCTCTTGGTATGCGTTCTGTGCTTCTTCCAGGCTTCGTATCTTGAGCCGAACCCCTCCAGCGTCGAACTTGTGGATTATGTCCGGGGAACTTATTTTCATGGCCAGGGGAAAGCCCACCTCTTCCACGGCCTGGGGAAGCTGGGAAGCATCCTGCACCAAGCGCCCCTCAGGGTTGGAAAACCGTAGCACTGAAGAACCTCATTGGCCTCCCACTCTGGCATGAAATAACTCTCCTTGCCCTGGAGTCTGCTGCGTATGATCTGAGTGGCCGCCTCCTTGTCAGCTGCCACTCTTCTGACCTGCCTCTTCTCCAGTCTAAGGAGCTCCCCGAATCGCACCATGGAGGCCATGGCGCGGGCAGCGGCTTCTGGAAAGGTGTAGTTGGGGAAACCGTTTCTCTCTAGGTATCTCACACCCTCGGAAACATCCACTATGCCCATGAAAGAGCACAGCACTGGTTTATCTATTCCCTTGGCCACCCTGGGCACTATCTGGGCGGTCTCCAAGACATCGGTCATGGCCTGAGGGGTCAGTATCACTATGGCACCGTCCACATTCTCATCTTCCAGGATGGCTCTTATGGCGGCCTCATAACGCTCGTGGGTGGCATCTCCTATGACATCAACCGGATTCACCAGACTGGCCGTGGGTGGGAGCTGGGTACGGAGTCTGTCCTGGGTGGCCTCGGAGAATCTGGAGAGGGTAAGACCATATCGAATGGCAGCATCCGTTGCCACTATGCCAGGGCCTCCGGCATTGGTCACTATGGCCACCTTGTTACCCTTGGGCACCGGTTGGCGGGAAAAGGCCAGGGCATAATTGAAAAGCTCTGCTATGGTCTCCACCCGTTGAATGCCGCTTTGCATGAATATGGCATCATAGGCAGCATCAGAACCAGCCAGAGATCCTGTATGTGAGGAGGCCGCCTTGGCACCTTCCGGGGATCTGCCAGACTTGATGGCCAGCATGGGTTTCTTGGAAGCCCAGGTGATCTCCCTGGCTATTTCTATGAACTGCCTTCCTGAGCTTATGTCCTCCAGATACATGAGGATCACCTGGGTGTCTGGATCATCCTTTAGAAAGGCCAGCAGATCTATCTCGTTCACATCAGCCTTGTTTCCAAAACTTATGAACTTGGAAAAGCCTATGTTGCGGCCTGCGGCAAAGTCCAACACCGCTGTGCACAGGGCTCCTGATTGGGAGATGAAGGCTATGTTTCCCCTGGCAGGCATCTTGGTGGCAAAGCTGGCGTTCATGGAGACCGAGGGATGGGTGTTTATGACCCCAAGGCAGTTGGGGCCTATGAGGGGAAGCCCGTAGGATCTAACCATCTGTTTCAACTGCTCCTCCAATTCCACACCCCTGCCTCCCACTTCCTTGAAGCCGGCAGTGATCACCACAAGCCCCCTCACACCCTTGAGGGCAGCGTCTTGCACCACCTTTCCTACCCCTTCTGCTGGCACTATGATCACGGCCAGGTCCACCTGGTCTGGTATCTCTCTGAGGGATGCATAGGCCCTGACGCTCAGCACCGAGCGGGCCTTGGGATTGACGGGGTAGAGCACTCCCTGGTAACCTGCCCTAAGGATGTTGGAAAAAACAGCCCTTCCCACGCTTCCTGTCCTGTTGGTGGCCCCCACCACTGCTATGGATCCAGGGTTCATGATGGCTTCTATATCCTTCAACTGGCTTGCCTCCTGGGTTTTCCCATAGGATAGCAGATCCTGATGGCTTTGCCCAAATCGGCCTTGCCAGGCAAACACAGGCTCTATATTCTGGGAACTGTGTGGAGGAGGGAGGCGCCATGAGCAAAAATCTTCTTGTGATTCTCATCTGGGTCCTGGTCCTTTTGGGCTCTCAAGGAAGTCTTGGAGCCCAACAGGAGAGGATACCCGTTACTGCCAGCATAGTTCCCCTGGGCGAATTCTGCCGCCAAATAGGTTTGGACCGGGTAGAGGTGCAGGTGCTGATTCCTCCTGGTGCAAGCCCCCATACCTTTGAACCCCCACCCTCGGTGGTGGCCAGAGCAGCCAAAGCAAGGGTTTTCGTGTACATAGGCGAAGGTCTGGAGCCTTGGGCTGGAAGGCTGTCCCGCTCTCTGGGAAAGGGATCGGTGGCCCTGGAGGCTGCCCAGGGACTGCCCCTGATCCGGGAGACTCACGGCCAAGGCACTCAAGAATCCGGCCATGGCAAGGGCAAACACTCCTCTTCCCATTCCCACGAAGGAGGGGCCAATCCCCACGTCTGGCTGGATCCGGTGCTGGCTCAAGAGATCTGCAAGAAAATAGCCCAGGCCCTGATCCAGGTGGATCCAACCCATAGGGAATACTACCAGAAGAATCTTGAGAATTACCTAGGAAAGCTTGAGGCCTTGCACAAGGAAATTGAGGAGAGAGTCTCAGGATTCCGTATCCGCAAATATGTTTGCTTTCACCCTGCATATGCTTATTTTTCAAGAAGGTATGGCCTGGAGGAGGTGGGGGTCATAGAAATCTCTCCGGGAAGGGAGCCCTCCCCCAAGCATCTAAGAAATCTGGTGGCCCAGATCCGCAAACATCAGATCCAGGTGATCTTTGCAGAACCCCAGCTCAGTCCCAGGGTGGCCGAGGCAATAGCCCAGGAAGCTTCGGTGAGGGTGGCCATGCTGGACCCCTTGGGGGGTAGGCCACCCTATGGTTCTGATTATCTTGCTCTAATGCGGCACAACCTGCAGGTAATGAGCGAGAGCATGGGGGATGGGAGATGAAGGTTTTGGCAGTGGAAATCTCAGGCCTGACGGTCAAGTACAATGGCACGGTGGCCCTGGAGGATGTGGATCTGGAAATAGAGGAGGGCCGCTATGTGGGGATCCTTGGGCCCAACGGGGCTGGCAAGAGCACGCTGCTCCAGGTGATCCTGGGCCTTGTGAGACCTGCCAGGGGCAGAGTCAGGGTCTTCGGTGAAGAACCGGAAAAACTCAGGGGAAGGGGTAGAGTCGTGGGGTACTTGCCCCAGAGGCCCCTGATAAACCCCAATTTCCCTGTCTCGGCCCTGGAGGTGGTGCTCATGGGCAGATATGGCAGGGTGGGCCTCTTCAGGAAACCGGGCAGGGGGGACAAAGAGGTGGCCATCCGTTCCATGGAGAGGGTAGGCATAGCACATCTGGCGCGCAGGAACATAGGAGAGCTCTCAGGAGGTGAGCAGCAAAGGGTGTTCATAGCCAGGGCCCTTTGCGTGGAGCCCAAGCTCCTGGTGCTGGACGAGCCCACGGTATCTCTGGATGCTTGTGCCCAGGACGAGCTCTATGATTTGATAGCAGGGCTCAAAGAGGAATTAAAACTCACGGTTCTCATGGTTTGTCATGATGTGGGAGCCATATCCAGGTACGTGGACGACGTGATCTGTATAAACCGCCGGATCCATGTGCATCAGCCCCCTCCCATAGGCCGCATAGGGTTGGAGCAGACCTTCGGCTGCAGCGTGGAATACCTCTTCCACGGGGAGGTACCCCACAGGGTGGTCAGGGGGCACGATGGGTGAGTTCCTGGAATGGGGTTTTCTTCAAAGGGCCCTGGCGGCAGGCATACTGGTCAGTGGCCTGTGCGGAGTGCTATCGGTCTTCATAGTGCTTCGCAAGATGGCATTCATAGGGGTTGGCATATCTCATTCTGCCTTCGGAGGAGTTGCTCTGGGTTTTCTCTTGAACATAAGTCCATTTTGGAGTGGGGTTGGTTTTGCCGGAGTCGTGGCCTTGCTCATAGAATGGTCCAGAAGCAGGGCACGGGTGGAGGAGGATACGGCCATAGGAATTTTCTTTTCCGCTTCCATGGCCCTGGGGGTGCTCTTCTTGCACCTTTCCCGGACATACAACGTGGATGTTTTCGGCTTTCTGTTCGGAAACATACTGGCCGTAGGGGAAGGGCAGCTTTGGGAGATCCTGGCCCTGGCCGGGGTGGTCCTGGCTCTGGTGTTTTTTCTTTTCAAGGAGATCGTGTTCTTGAGCTTTGATGAGGCCATGGCCTGGGTAAGCGGGGTGCCGGTAAGCTTCCTAAGATATCTCTTCTTGGTGATGCTGGCCTTCACGGTGGTTGTTTCCATATATCTTGTGGGGATCATCCTGGTGGAGGCTTTGCTGGTGATCCCAGGAGCAGTGGCCAGAAATATCACCCGCCACATACGTCACATGGCACTGGTTTCTGCAGGTGTGGGAGTGGGCTCCACGGCACTGGGCCTGGTTGTGTCATACTGGCTGGATCTGCCCACGGGTGCAACCATAGTGGGAGTGCTCTCCATGATCTTCTTTGCCACCATGGGCTTCTCCAGAAAGAGAGCTCACAGGCTGGCTTGAGCCTTTCTTTCCTTAAAGGATCTCTCGCCTCTGGCAGCCAGGGGCCCAAAGACTATCCTTGTTTTCCTTTCCATGTTGACAGGGGGCCTGGCTTCTGCTAGGAGAATTTCAGCCCTGTGAGGCTTGCGGGTTGACAAGGTTTTGGGAAGGGAGGTGTGCATGGCTGAGGAGCAGGGAGGGGACAAGGCGCTTCCCAGGCTCACCATAAGATTGGTGGGGTTCCAGCCTGGGGCTTCTCAGGATGAACTGGTGGGCGCCTTGGGGCGCCTATTCAAGGGTAAGAGCCAGGAGGAGATAAGGATGGCCTTGGCCAAGGTGCCTCTGACCCTTACCCGTTCAGCCACAGAGGAGCAGGCCCGCAAGTTAAGAAGCTTCTTGGAGAGGAAGGGGGCTGTCCTGGAGATTGCTTACCAGGCTGTTCTCAAAGCCAGGGCTCCCTCAGAGGAGATCCAGGGGCAGTTGCCTGAGCTAAAAAGCGCTGGGGCTGTGGCGGCCTTGAGCAGGCCCATCACCTGGGCCAAGGACAGACGCTCCAGGCCCAGGGTTCATCCAGGACTTCCCCTGGAGCCCATGGGCCTCAAGGAGATCTTGGGACGCTCCATCTCGCTATTTAAGGAAAACCTGGTTCTGTTCTTCTTGCTGCTGTTGCTGCCCAGCCTGATCTCTTTTCTCCTGGCCAAGCTGGTAGGCGAAGTAGGTGAAGACATCTTTGTTAGGTCCGTGGGGATCTCTGAGGTGTTGATTTTGATGGTAGGGGTGGCAGTTTTCTTTTTCGTCTTTATCTGGGCAGAAGGGGCCTTGATCTATGCCGTGTCGGAGGTTCATCTGGGGCATGAGGTGAGCCTTGCGGGCTCATTTGGGGCCATTTGGCCCAAGCTGGGAGCCTTGATTTCGACCATGCTTTTGGTGTGGTTTTTGATTCTCCTGGGGGGACTTTTTTTTGTAATACCAGGTTTGATCTTTGTGTTTCGATGGCTCATGGCAGATAAGGTGGTGGTGCTGGAGGGGATAAGGGGAGTCAAGGCCATGGGCAGGAGCCGGGAGCTCATGCGCTTCCAGGTGGGGCCGGGTTTTTGGAACAGGCCTTGGATCAGGGTTACTCTTCTGGGTTTGGGAGCGGGGCTTGTGTGCATAGGGATCTACGTGGTCTTGCTTGTCCCAGGGTGGCTTTTGGCTCAGTTTCTTCCAGGCGCCTTGAGCGACTACCTGGGAGAGGGGTTGGAGTTAATGGCAGAGACCCTCACTTCGGCCTACGGGTCCATAGTGCTGGTGATTTACTACTATGACATAAGGGTGCGCAAAGAGAACTTCGACCACAGAAGCATGGCCGAGCACGTTTGAAATAAACGCATCAGACCCTGGCCGGCGGCCTCAGAACCAGCTCCACCGCCTCCTCCAAGGACTCCACGAAATGCAGCCTCAGGCCGGCCAGAGTCCTTTGGGGGGCTGCTTGCGCATCAAGGCGGTTTCTGGTTGGCAAGACCACCTCTCTGACGCCTGCGCGCTCGGCAGCCAGGAGCTTTTCCCTAACGCCAGCCACAGGGAGAATCCTGCCGGTCAGGGTGATCTCTCCAGTCAAGGCCACATCCCTTCGGGCTGGCCTTCCCGTGAACAGGGACAAGAGCGCCATTGCAATGGTGAGCCCAGCCGAAGGGCCGTCCTTGGGGATGGCTCCTGCTGGAACATGGATGTGGATGTCTCTGTCTTGGAACTGTTCCTCTTGGATTCCCAGCTTAATGGCTTGGCTTCTTAACAGGCTCAGGGCGGCCAGGGCCGACTCGCGCATCACCTCTCCCAGGGATCCCGTCAGAAGGAGGGCGTTTCTGCCCCTCATGGAAGTGGCCTCTATGAAGACGATGTCCCCGCCGGTCTCCGTCCAAACCAGCCCGGTTGCAACACCTATGCGGTCGTTTTCCTCGGCCACCTCGTGATGGAAACGCCTAGGTCCCAGGTACAGGGATACCTCATGGGCACCGATCAGCACTGGGGACTTGGCCTCACCGGCCTGCACCGCCTGGCGGGCCAGTTTGCGGCATATGGCCGCCAGTTCCCTTTCCAAACCTCTCAAGCCCGCTTCCCGGGTATAGTCCTGAATCATTCGAAGAAGGCCTTCTTCTGAGAACTCGGGGGGATTGTCCGCCAGGCCGTGCTCCCTCACAAGCCTCGGAATAAGGTGGCGCCTTGCTATCTCCACCTTCTCCTCGTCCGTGTAACCTGGAAGGGTCAGCACCTCCATCCGGTCCAGAAGAGGGGCAGGTATCATGTCAATGACATTGGCCGTGAGGATGAACATAACCCTGGAAAGATCAAAGGGCATATCCAAGTAGTGGTCTACGAAATGCGTGTTCTGCTCAGGATCCAGCACCTCCAGCAGAGCTGAGGCCGGGTCTCCCTTGAATTCCTGGCCGAGCTTGTCCACCTCGTCCATCATGAACAAGGGGTTGAGGCATCCAACCCGGCGGATTTCCTGGATGACCCTGCCCGGCATGGCACCGGCGTAGGTGCGCCTATGGCCTCGAATTTCCGCCTCGTCCCTGACCCCAGCCAGGGAGATCCTCACGAATCGCCTCTCCAATGCCCGGGCTATAGAACGTCCAAGAGAGGTCTTGCCGGTGCCTGGGGGGCCCGCGAAGCACAGAATGGGACCCTTGACTTCCCGCTCCTGCACCTTTTTATCCAAGGACCGGGTCACTGCAGCCCTCAGTTCTTCCAATTGGAAAGGCTTTGCTAAGTAATCGCAGGCGCCTGTCTTCATTGCGCGCACTGCAGTGTCAACGGTGGCATAACCCGTGATAAGGATCACCGACGTCTCTGGATGGAGTTCCTTTATGCGGCCCAAAAGCTCCAAACCATCCACTCGCTCCATCTTGAGATCCGTTAGCACAAGGTCGAAAGCCTTCTGGCGCAACATATCCAGTGCCTGAATACCATTGGAGGCCGTGGCCACCTCGTACCCCTCTTTGCTCAGGACATGACGCATGTTTTCCCTGGCGATTTCCTCGTCGTCCACGACCAACAACCTGAAAGGGCTGTTTCTACGAAGGGTCCTGACCGCGAGATATTCCAGGATTCGTTCCTTGGCCTGAGAAAGGCCGAAATGGTCTTGGTCCAGGATGGCCTGGGCGCGATCCATGTCTAGGTTGTCCTCTGTACGCACCCCCCATGGCATGGACAAAAGGTAGTCCAGGTAGGTGATCCCGATGGTATACTCGGTGGAATCTGGATGCATCTTCTCAAGCCTGGCCAGTTCTCTCAGTGCAATCTCCCTGGCCGCATCTGGCATGGAGGAGGCGTGCAGAGCTTCACGAAGGGAATTCAGCTCCTCGCTCTCAGAGACCGCCTCTTCATGACTTTCCTGATCAGATCTCTTGAACCAACGCATTGCTTGTCTCCGTATGTGACCCCATTATAGATCTTGCGGATCGGGCCGAACAGGTTTTCCACGTACCCTTTCTCTTCTGTTGCATTTTGCAATTTCAATGGTCCTGGCTGCAACAAGGAGCCAACAGCCTGTAAACTTTAGGTATTCTCCCCATCCAGACGAGAACCGTTGCATTCTGAAACGATACCTCGGGCCCTTGTCCTTGCCTTCGAAGAATAACAATCTGTGATATCAATAACTTAGAGTTCGAAGGGATTTGGGCATGGGTCTTGAAATAACACTGGTGCCCGCGCATCAGAGAGAGGGCTGGAGAGAAGACATGATGACCAAAATCCGACAGCGGCTGGAGGATTGGATGGTGGCCGTGGCCTTTGCCGAGCAAGGAGACCACTTGACTGCCAGGGAGTTCATAAGATCTGGTTGGAGGCCCAGACCTGCGCCGCGCAGCAGGGCCAGGCGGCACAACAGAATGGTGGCCAAGGCTCAGGCACCCCGAAGTTGACCTGATGGCCAGCAACCCGGAGGCATCAAATGGGAATCCTAAGCAGGCTCAAGGGCAAGAGAATGGGGGGCAGGAGGATCCTGGAGCGCAGGAAGCGGGTGTCTTCGTGGGCCCACGCCCTCGAGCGCTATGCAGAGGCAGCCGGGATTGCCCAGGAGGGCCAAACCGACCAAGCCCGTGGCCTGGTCAGGGAGCTCCTGGCTGAAACACGCAAGATCCTGGTGGTGACAGGAGCCGATGGCGGTTCTATGGAACTGCGCAGATATGCTGTTTCCTTGGCGAAGCGCTTGGGTTGCGAGATCTGGCATCTGTCATGCGTGGAATTGAGGCCGCAAGACCCCCTGAAAAGTTGGTCTAGGGATGTTTTAGAAGTCCCCTATCGGCAGATCTCCATGCAAGGACCAAGGGAGGGGTGTGTTGATCGGGCACTGAGGCATCTCAGGCGAGTGGAATTTGTGCTGGTTGAGGAAGCCATGTGCGAGCCTGTGGAGCTTGGGGTGCCAGTTTTTCTCATGTTGAGGGAAGCACAACGCTGAGAGGAGGTGAATAGCATGGCTCAGGTGAAGGATGAACCAAGCAGACCGGTGGGCAAAATGGTTCTGTTCGGTCTGCTCACAGCGGCCCTCTATGGACTGATCTTTGCAAACGCGGACTGGGTGATGGAGTACTTTACGCGGGGGGCCTGGTATGCGGCCATGCCTGTGGCAACGGTCTTCGTTTTTTCTTTCGTGCACGGGGCATTCGCAAGTCATCTGTGGTCCGTGCTGGGCGTGGGAGTCAGCAGGAAACCGGCTCAGCCTAGGCCGCCCAAGGTGAGAAAAGCGCTGCGAAGGCGAAGACCCCAACCCCAGCTTCGGCTGGAGACCTGAGGGTATATGGGCCGGGTTCAGAAAGCAGCCATACAAAAAGTGGGAGGGAGCCATGCACGAGGCGGCGCAGGAGGCGGTTAAGTTCATAGATCTCAATCTGATGGCAGTGCTGTTTCTGTTCTTGGTGGGCTTCATAGGCGGGCTTGTCAGCGGGTTCATCGGCTCTGGGGGAGCCTTTGTGCTGACTCCAGGGATGATGAGCCTGGGTGTGCCTGGGGCCGTGGCAGTGGCAAGCAACATGTGCCACAAATTTCCCAAAGCCATGGTGGGAGCCTATAAGCGGTTCAAATATGGCCAGGTGGACATCAAGCTGGGGCTGGTGATGGCCGCCACGGCTGCGGTGGGCGTACAAGTGGGTATCCGCATTCAGCAATTGATACTCTCCAAATGGGGGGAAGCCGGGTCCGATTTGTACGTGAGCCTGGCCTTCGTGGTGGTGCTTGTAACGGTCGGGGGATACGTGTTCAGGGATGCGAGACGCATCTCAAAGTATGGTGGGGAAGAAAGGCGCTCTGCGCTTGCCGAACGGCTCCAGCGCATAGAACTCCCCCCCATGATCCATTTCAAGACCGCCAACCTTAGGATATCCTTCTGGTTTACAGTACCAGTAGGGTTCGCCACCGGGATGCTTGCTGCCACCATAGCAGTGGGAGGTTTTATAGGGGTGCCTGGAATGATTTACATCATCGGCGCCTCCAGTCTGGTGGCATCTGCAACCGAGCTTGTCATAGCATTTGTGATGGGATTTGGGGGCTCCATCAACTGGGCCATCCACGGAATGGTTGACATACGCCTCACGCTGATCATTTTGGCTGGTTCCCTGCTGGGGGTGCAGCTCGGTGCCATCGGGACCACCATGGTGCGCCAGCACGTGATCAAGATGGTCATGGGCACAATCATGCTCATAGTGGCCCTCAGTCGGGCCATGGCCATTCCTAAGTACGTTGAGAGACTTGGGCTTTTCTCGGTGCCTCCGGAGCTGGTGGATCTGCTTTCCAAAGCCAGCTTTGCCAGCATGTGTGCGGCCTTGGGCATAGGGGCTGCCATGATTCTGGGGGCCATGTGGCGAGCCCGCACACCCTCTGCCAGAGAGCCCAAAGAGAGTGCCGTGGAGAAGGCTTACCAGAGCGCCCATTGAGGCAAATAGGGGGCTGGATGTGGCCGGACGTTGGAAGTGCGAGAATTTTTTGGAAACGAGGTCCTGTGCACTTCGTTCAGCCCCAAGCCTCCAATGGTCTGGTTCCAGCACGGTGTGAATCCAGCCCTCTGCCCTGGTCTTCTTGCAGGTCTCAAAATCCCCTGAGATAATCCAGCCTATATTCTCAGCAGAAGGCGATTGGGAGGAGGTTGAACTTCATGTGGCAGGCCATGGGCAAGATCAGGGTGCGTCTTGTTCTGGGGTTTGCTGCCTGCTTCCTAGGCGTGTCGGTCTTTGTGACCCTCAGCTATCGCTACTTCATTCAGATAGAGCAGAAGCTCATATCCCTTAATCTCGCCGACGAACTGGTGAACCTGACTTTGGAGGCCAGGCGTTATGAGAAGAACTACTTCCTCTATCGTCACCAGGCGGACTTTCAGGAGGCCCTTCGGTACTTGGGGCAGGTGGAGCAGGCTCTCCTGGTTCAACGCCAGGCCATAGAGCAGGCAACGGGCTTTTCGGGTTGGAGCCACTGGAGGGATGTCACATGGGTTTATCGCCGTTCCCTCTCGGTGGTAAGGGACCTTGACCTAAGTAGTGGAAGCGGGGGAACCGGGAATGAGCTTCTGGCCCCGCACGTGAACACCATCCGCTCAATGGGCCAGGAGCTCATAGGACTGGCCGAGCATTTGGCCAGACGTGAAAGAACAGCCATCCAAGGGCTTCTGGGCCGATACAGAGTGCTTTTCGGAATATTCTTCTTCAGCACCGTGTGCTTCGGGGGTCTCATCGTGTATCTTCTAGAACGTAAAGTAGTGAGACCCCTTTCCGTGATAGAAAGGGCGACACGCAGGGTGGCAGAGGGTCGCTTCGAGACCATCGAATGGGACTCGGGACGCGACGAGATAAGTTCTCTGGTGCGGGCCTTCAACCAGATGGTATTGCAACTTCTGGAGAATCGCGAGCAGATGGTCCGAACAGAAAAATTGACGGCCCTGGGCACTCTCACGAGCGGAGTGGCTCACGAGCTGAACAACCCTCTGAGCAACATCTCCACTTCCTGTCAGATCCTTCTTGAGGAAGCTGACGAGACATTTTCCTCCCATCATAGAGGGCTTCTCTCATCCATAGAGGAGCAGGTGTTGAAGGCCAGGGACATAGTGCGCGCTCTGCTAGAGTTCTCCAGACAAAGGGATTTCCAGCTAAGGCCTGTGGAACTCAAGGAGGTGGTGGAGGACACTCTTAAGCTTATCCGCGGGGATATTCCGGCCCGTGTGGAGGTGAGGGCCGAGGTGCCATCTGGCATATTCCTTCAATTGGACAAAGCCAGGATGCAGCAGGCTTTTATCAACCTGATCATGAACGGCATTCAGGCCATCGAAGGGGATGGGTCGGTGACCATCCGGGCCAGCATCGATCCATCCCAGGCATGCGTCCTAGTAGAGGTTGAGGACACAGGAAGTGGAATTCCTCCTGATGTGCTTCCAAGGGTGTTCGACCCATTTTTCACCACAAAGGAAGTGGGTAGGGGAACAGGGCTGGGTCTTTCGGTGACTTACGGCATAGTGGAGAGGCATAATGGGAGGATATGGATCGAGAGCACAGTTGGTAAGGGCACAAAGGTGTTCATCCGGCTACCCTTGCAGGATCAACAGGAGTGTTGACCCATGGCTCTACGCCCTAAGATCCTAATCGTGGAAGACGAGGATGTGGCCAGGGAGAACTTGCGATATATCCTCTCCAAAGAAGATTACGAGATAGAAACTGTGGCCAGTGGTGTGGAGGCAATTGTTCGCATCCAGCAGCAGGATTACGATCTGGTGCTCACGGACCTCCGCATGGAGAAGGTGGACGGCATGGAGGTGTTAGCCCGAACAAAGGCCGAGAAGCCTGGCACAGAAGTGATCATGATCACGGGTTACGCCACCGTGGACTCAGCCATTGAGGCCATGAAGAGGGGGGCATTTCACTACATTCCCAAGCCATACAAGATAGATGAGGTGCGAGCCATAGTCAGACAGGCCCTGGAGAAGAAAGGGTTACGGGATGAATTGGAGGAGCTGCGACGGGCCCTGGAGGCCCAAAGCGGACTGTCTGCCATTGTTGGTAAAAGCAAGCCCATGCAGGAACTCCTCGAGACCGTGCGACAGATAGCTCCCACGGACTGCAACGTGCTCATAGTTGGAGAGACAGGTACAGGCAAGGAACTTGTTGCCAGGGCCATCCATCATCTCAGTCGTCGCTCGGCTGGGCGCTTTATGGCCTTCAACTGTGGTGCCTTTGCAGAGGAGCTTCTGGCCAACGAGCTTTTCGGCCATGAACGGGAGGCATTCACAGGGGCCCACAGTGCCAAGCCAGGGCTCTTCGAGGTAGCTCATGGGGGGAGCGTGTTTCTAGATGAGATAGGAGACATGCCCCCATCCATGCAAGTGAGGCTCTTGAGGGTGATCCAGGAGAGGGTGGTCATGAGGCTGGGTGGCACCAGGAACATACCTGTGGATGTGCGAATCCTGGCTGCAAGCAACAGGGATCTCAAGAGGTTGGTTGAGGAGGGCAGGTTCAGATCCGATTTGTACTTTCGCCTCAATGTGGTGACCCTCCAGGTGCCTCCCCTGGCAGATAGAAAGGAGGATATTCCCCTCCTGGCCCACCACTTCCTGCGCAAGTTTTCGGCCAAGCAGGGCAGGCAAGTCCAGGGGATATCGGAAGAGATGATGAGTGTGCTTATGAACTATCCATTTCCGGGCAACGTGCGTGAGCTGGAAAACATAATCGAGAGGGCAGTAGCGCTAAGCAAAGGGCCTGTTTTGGATGTGCGAGATCTGCCCGATGAGCTTCGTTTGTTTCAGTTCAAAGTGGTGAGGCCCCGCGCCGGGGGGCTACCCACTCTGGAGGAGGCAGAAAGGGATTACATCAAGTGGGTTCTGGAACACACCGGCTGGAACAGGACTCGCGCGGCGGAGATCCTGGGCATAGACCGGGTCTCCCTCTGGCGCAAGATAAAGCAATACGGCCTGGAGCCTCCAGGGCGCAGCCAAGAGGAAGCCAGGCAAGGGAAGGAACCCTCCTGATTCATCTCTGACTTACTTTGATCCCCCACACGGACAGCCGTGAGGCAAATTCCGGGGAATCCCTAATTCACCCCCTGGCCTGGCAGGATAAAAAAGAGTCTCACGCCCAAGGAGTTACCGAGACTCCCAAAAAGACCCTTTGGGCCAAAACTGGGGTTGGATCTCACTGTTGTTCCAATCCCCAAAACTTCTCTGGGCCCCAACGACTAGCCTGACTGCTAGGGCCCTGAACAAGAAGGCGGTCCCCCCTCCAAGAGAATTTCAAACCTTGAACACTTACCTCTGGCTGTACCTGGATCATTCTCCAGGACCGGTGAAGTTGGGGCCATACCCCGAAGCCCCGGTATTTTTTCCCTGCTTTGCGATTCGGATTGGGGAAGGACCCCATAGGGAAGATCAGGCTGCATTGGAGCATAGCTTAGTTCATCCCAAGATATGGTGAAGTCAGTCCGCATCATGAATCATCAGAGTTGGAGCAGTAAGCCATGGCTCGGCCATGCTTACTTACGGGCTCTTGACGCCGGAGGATGGCTCTGATACGTTTTCGCCGGTTCTCTCAGAGGCATGCAAGGTTAGAGGCTGGTATTCCATTGGAATGGGGGCAGCATGGGAAATCTCGAGATTTGAAAGTGCGATTATGAACCT
Organism: bacterium; assembly: GCA_037481695.1. Taxonomy (NCBI): domain Bacteria; species bacterium. Next base: position 56,658 of record JBBFLE010000005.1, read on the forward strand.
AGGGCCCTTTCTGGCAGAGGGTGCTGGTTAGGTCATGGAAGAGGCGGAGGTTGTCCATGCGGGGACGGGGAACTGGGATGTTTGCTTTGGTTTTGGTGGTGGCCGGTGGGGCATCATGGGGCCCGGTGCCATGCCTTGCACAGCAGTATGGTGATGCAGCAGCAGTAACTCCATGGTGGGTCTGGCCCCTTGTCCTGTTCTTCTTCTGCTTTGTCCTGGGAATCATAGCGGTCCTGGCAGGAGTGGGGGGAGGGGTTCTGTATGTTCCCTTGGTGAGCGGGTTCTTTCCCTTCCACCTGGACTTCGTTAGGGGTGCAGGGCTTCTGGTGGCCTTGGCGGGGGCACTGGCTGCCGGCCCAGGCCTTCTCAGGCGCAATCTGGCAAGCCTCAGGCTGGCTTTACCGGTTGCAGTGATAGCCTCCAGTTGCGCCATCGTTGGGGCCTTCATGGGCTTGGCGCTTCCAACCAATGTGGTCCAGATCTGCCTGGGTGGGACCATCGTCTTCATAGCCTTCCTGCTTCTCATGTCCAAGAATGTTGAGAGACCTCAGGTGAAAAAGCAAGACGCACTCGGAGCTGCCCTAGGCATGTCTGGGATCTACCAGGAGTATACGGGGGAGCTGGTCCAGTGGCGCACGCACCGCACATTGCCAGGGCTTCTGCTGTTCATAATCATCGGTGTAATGGCCGGAATGTTCGGGCTTGGGGCAGGCTGGGCCAACGTGCCGGTTCTGAATCTCCTCATGGGGGTGCCTCTCAAGATCTCTGTGGGAACCAGCAAGTTCCTCCTGTCCATCACGGATACATCTGCAGCTTGGGTTTATCTGAACCAGGGTTGCGTCATACCGCTCATGGCTATTCCCTCCATAGTGGGGCTCATGTTGGGTTCTTTTGTGGGGGTGAGGATCTTGGCCGTTGCAAAGCCCAAGATGATCCGATATCTGGTCATCGGGGTGCTCTTTTTTGCCGGAGCCCGATCCCTTTGGAAGGGTCTGGGACTGTGAGTGTGGAGGTTGAACATGTCTTCTGAAATCGAGACCCCTCGTGAGCAGGTAATCTACGCCAACATTCTATTTTATGGTTGCTGGCTGGGCATCTTGATAATGGTGATCACCTACCTTTTTTACATCAGCGGGATCCTGGAACCCCATGTCCCTTTGCAGAGAATAACCCAGTGCTGGGCCGAGCCTGTGGGCAGGTACATAGAGGGTTCGGCAATCCCCCTCGGATGGGGTTGGGTGGCCCTACTGGGTAAAGGGGATTTTCTAAACTTTGTGGGTATCGTTCTTTTGGCCGGGCTCACGGTGGTGTGTTTCATGACCCTGATCCCGGCATATCTGGCCCAGAGGCAATGGATCTTCGCGGTCATAGCCACGATGGAAGTGCTGGTACTGGTACTGGCAGCTTCAGGTATCCTGGGGGTCGGGGGGCACTGAGAAGCAGAGCCCAAGGAGGTAAGACCAGAGGGCCATGTCTTTCTTTGGCGCCATTGGCCGATGGGCAAGAGGTTTCACCCAGGAGCTAAGGGATTTCACTGATTATACAGAGTCACCCCGACGCTACAGGCGGCTGCGCCGCAACATGATCTTGATGGGGATCATTGGCACGACCATACCTCTTGTGCTTCTGGCCGCCATGAATTATCACCAGTTCCAGAGGGCCATGAAGGGCGAGCTCATGCAGCCCCTCAGAATCTTGGTTAACCGAACCAAACATTCCTTTGAGCTGTTTCTCACGGAGCGGCTATCGGCTCTCAGCTTCATTGCATCGGCCTATTCCTGGGAGGAGCTTGCAGATGAGCGCGGCCTTCACAGGGTGTTCCAGGTGATGAAGCGAGAGCTGGGAGGTTTCGTGGACTTGGGCCTCATTGACCGCAGGGGAATACAGGTTGGATACGTGGGCCCATACGAGCTTAAGGGCAGGGATTATTCTGATCAGGGATGGTTCCAGGAGGTCACAGTAAGGGGTCGTTACGTAAGTGATGTGTTCATGGGGTACAGGAAGTTCCCTCATTTTGTCATAGCCGTGGAGCGCCAAGCCGACAGGGGGGAGTGGTGGGTGCTAAGGGCAACTGTGGACACGGAGAAGTTCAACCATCTTATCGCATCCATAGGTCTCACCGAGACAACCGATGCCTTCGTGGTCAACAGGGTAGGGGTTCTCCAGACACCGTCCAAGTACTATGGAAAGGTGCTGGAGCAGTGCCCATTTTCTCTTCCCCCGCCCAGCCAGGTGCCGATGGTAATGGAGACAGAGGATCCCTATGGTAGAGAGGTGCTCCTGGGATACACCTATTCCGAGTTTCCCTCTTTCATCCTCATGGTGGTGCAGCCCAGGGCAGAGCTTCTCAGATCCTGGATCACCCTCAGGAGTGAACTCTTCTTGCTTTTTGCCGCGAGCCTCCTGGTCATCTACATGGTCCTGTACAAGGTGACGGGGCTGCTGGTCAAGAGGATCCAGGAATCCGACATGAGGAGAGAGGCATCCCATCGAGAGATGCAATACACCAACAAGCTTGCCTCAATAGGAAGGCTGGCTGCCGGGGTTGCCCACGAGATCAACAACCCCATGGCCATTATCAACGAGAAGGCCGGTCTCATGAAGGATCTGATTGAGACCTCGGATTACTGCCCCAACAGGGAAAAGTTTTTGTCCCTCACAGGCTCTATACTCCAGTCAGTGGAGCGGGTACGAAACGTGACCCACAGGCTCCTGGGATTTGCCCGTCGCATGGACGTGCAGTATGAGATGCTCTGCTTGAATGAAGTTCTCCAGGAAGTCATGGGGTTCCTGGAAAAAGATGCATTTCACAGAAGCATAGAACTCCAGGTGGAGCTGGCAGAAGATCTTCCCCGGATTTATTCGGACAGAGGACAGCTCCAGCAGGTTTTCCTCAACATCCTGAACAACGCCTTCGAGGCCGTGGAAGACGGTGGCAGAGTCGCTGTGCAAACCAGGCGGGAGGGTCCCGAGTGGGTAGCAGCAGCCATCCAAGACAACGGTAAGGGAATGTCAGAGGAGACCATGAAGCACATCTTCGACCCGTTCTTCACTACCAAGAAGGGTTATGGTACTGGCCTTGGGCTCTCCATTACTTACGGCATAGTGAGCCGCCTAGGCGGCAAGATCCAGGTACACAGCCGGGAGGGGATGGGTACAACTTTCACGGTCCTTCTTCCCTTGAGGGCGCCGCAGATAGAAGGGAGCCGAGATGGAACCATGTAGGGTCCTTCTGGTGGATGACGAGGAGGAGTTCGTCACCACCCTGGCCGAGAGGCTCAGGCTAAGGGGCATGGAGGCCAAGGTGGCCACAAGCGGCGAAGAAGCCATGAGGATCTTGGAGAGTGTGCCTGCGCACGTGGTGGTGTTGGACGTCTTGTTGCCTGGGATGGGAGGTTTGGAGGTGCTCAGGAGAATTCGGGCCAAGCATCCCCAGATCCAGGTGATCCTTCTGACAGGCAGGGGAAGCGACCAGGAAGCGCGGGAGGGTCTAAGCCTTGGGGCCATGGACTACCTCATCAAGCCTATTCAGCTCGAGGAACTAATAAGGAAAATAAGGGAGGTTGCTCCGTGTGCGGCCCGGGAGAGACTCTGAAACATATGGACAGACCCGGAGACAGAGAGGCTCGCTTCATGGGGAGGATCACAGCCGGCATGACTCACGAGATAAGAAATGTACTGGCCATTGTGAGGGAGTCGGCTGGCCTCATGGAGGATCTCTTGTCTATGGAAGCAAGCGCATCCTTCCCCCATAGGGACAGGTTCCACCGTGCCCTAAGGGCCATCCAGGAACAGGTTGACAGGGGAGTGGATCTGGCCACCAGGCTCAACCGCTTCGCCCACAGCATGGACCAGCAGCTATGCGAGGTGAACCTGGGAGAACTATTGGAACAGGTGGGAGCTTTGTTGCGCAGGCAGGCGCGAAACAAGAAAGTGGAGCTGAGGCTGGATCCGGGTTCGCCACAGATCCTGGTGGTGAGCGATCCCTTCAGACTGGGGATGCTTCTTTGCTCATGCGTGGAACACTGCATGGACGCCATGTCCCCTGGACAGGCCCTGGAGCTCAAAGTCTTGGGATCCGAGAGGTCCCCCATGGTAGAGATCAAGCCATGGGCGCAGGAGCCTGAGGGTGATGCAAGCTGGGAACCAGGGCCGCCCCCTGGGCTATGCTCCCTGTCGGATGTTTTGCAGGCTTTGGGTATTTGCATGAGGCACTCTGGGAAGCTGGAAGGGCAGGGCTTGAGGCTTTGCCTGGGAATCAGCAAGGAGGAAAAAAGCCCCCTTGAAAGCTCCTCAAAAGGCTTTCCATGTGGTACGCTGGGATAAAGGTATTTGAGCCTCTAGAGCCTGGGGAGGTGATGATATGGCCCGTTGGAGAGAAAAGATGGAGAGGCTGTTTGCTGCCGTGTCTTTTGCCGAGGAGGGGCAAAGAGGGGATGCCCTGAAGGTGGCAGGCCTGGAGCCTGTTCAGGCAGACCTCTCCCTGGAAAGTGCTTTTGCAGCCGCAGCCTTTGCAGAGGCCAACTGTCATGAGATGGCCCGTGAGGTCATGGGCTTGAGAGAGTCACCAGAGGTGTCCGATCCAGTGGATTTTGCATCAATTGTGGGGCTCAGAGGGGTCAGGATCTGGTACGGGGTTGCACATCTGGCAGCCTGAGCCTTCTCGGAATAATAGGCCAAGGAGGGGAGCATGGAGAAGTTCAAGGTGCTTCTAGTGGATGACGAGGAGGAGTTTGTAAAGGCGCTCTCCGAAAGGCTCCAGATGAGGGATCTGGGCTCTGATCTGGCCTTTGACGGAGAACAGGCCCTCCAAATAGTTAAGGACCAGGAACCGGACGTCATGGTCCTGGATCTCAAGATGCCGGGCATAGACGGCATGGAAGTGTTAAGAAGAGTCCGCAAGGCCTACCCCCAGGTCCAGGTTATCATTCTGACGGGCCACGGCACAGAAAAGGATGCTGAGGAAGCAAAAAGGCTGGGGGCATTTGCTTACCTTCAGAAGCCCGTGAACCTGGACCAGCTAGTCCAGACCATGCGCAAGGCCTACAAGAAGAAGATGGAGGATGCCATGGTTGCCGCCACCTTTGCCGAAGCCGGGGACTTCCGCACGGCAAAGGAGGTCATGGACGAGGAAAAGGGAAAGAAAAAGTGAGGTTGAGATCAAAGAAGGAATAAAGACCTAAGAATCATTGGTGGAGAACAGGATGCTGGCCTGCGCAAGGCCGTATCCCATTCTCTGCACCCGAGAAAAGCAGAGCGAGACCTATGTAGCTGCAACTGCCTGCTTTGGAGAAGGGCCGAAGGGGGTCACGATGCACAAGGCCAGGATCCTGCTTGTGGATGACGAGGAGATGTTCGTGGAGATGCTGGCAGAGCGTTTGGAGGCAAGAGGGCTAGAGGTGGTGAAGGCCTTCGATGGAGACCAGGCTCTGGAGAAGATAAGAGAGGGCGACTTGGATGTGGTGATCCTGGATGTGCTCATGCCAGGCAAGGACGGCATAGACACACTGAGAGAGATAAAAAACCTCAAGCCTCTTACCGAGGTGATAATGCTCACGGGTCATGCAACAGTGCAGACGGCCATAGAGGGCATGAAGCTGGGGGCATACGATTATCTCTTGAAACCCACGGAGACAAAGGATCTCTTAGAGAAGATCCAGGGAGCTTACAAGAGAAAATCAGAACATGAGGAGAGGATTCGTCAGGCGGAGATAGAGCGCATTACCCGAAGCAAGAGCTGGTGAGTAAACAGGAGGTTCATAGTATTTCCAGAGGCCAATGGGAAGGAGAATCGGCCATGGAAGAGGAGCTCAAGGTCAAGGACTTGATGGTCCCCTTGGGGGAATATGCAACGGTATCTGAAGATGCCACCCTTTACGAGGCTGTTTTGGCTCTGGAGGAGGCACAGAAGAGGTTTGATGTCAGTCGAGATCGGCACAGGGCCATCCTGGTCTTGAACAAAGAGGGCAAGGTAGTGGGGAAGCTAAGCCAGCACGACGTGATAAGAGGACTGGAGCCCAGTTATGACAGAATGGGCGATTTCCGGGGCTCGAGCCGCATGGGCTTCAGTCCCGAGTTCATCCGGTCCCTTCTTAAGAACTATGCCCTGTGGGAAAAACCCCTTCGCGAGATCTGCCGCAAGGCGGCCGAGATAAGAGTCAAGGACATCTACTATACCCCAACCAAGGGGGAATATGTGAGGGAGGATGACACCCTCAACACAGCCATCCACCAGTTGATAGTGGGACACCATCAGTCTCTCCTTGTGACCAGAGGTCAAGAAGTGGTGGGCATTTTGAGGTTGAGCGACGTGTTTCGAGAGGTTTGCAAGATGATAAAGGAATGTAAGATCTGATCCTTGTGAACCTCGGGGTGCCTGAAATCAGAAAACGAGATCCAGGCTGGTTCTGAGAGCTGAAGCAGAGGAGGCTAGAGGCTATGGCGGCTGAGGGGAATGCATCGGGAGGATTTGACTGGAAGAGGATCTTTTTCATCCTGCTGGGTTTTGGCCTTTTTTTATTTATCTATTACATGCCTGCCTGGAAAGACGCAGTGGATCCCACCGGTAAAGCCTTTCCCCTCACTCGTGAGGGCAAGGCTTCAATAGCTCTTTTCCTGATGGCCGGGATATGGTGGGTCTTCGAGGTGGTGCCCATAGGGGTTACCAGCCTGGCCATTGGGGTGATGCAATCCCTTTTTGCCATACGTTCGGCCAAGGATGCTTTCCGGGATTTCATGGACCCATCGGTGATGTTCATATTCGGATCTGTGGTCATAGGGCTTGCCTTCACCAAGACAGGCCTGACTAGGCGCATAGCTTACCGGATGCTGGAGCTGGTTGGGGAGAGAACGAGCATAATACTGTTGGGCTCTTTGATCCTCACCGCGGGCCTGGCCCATTTCATGGCTCACACAGCAGCAGCAGCCACGGTTTTTCCCATTCTCATCGCCATCAATCACCTTTACGGAGCAGGAGACAGGCCCACAAGATTCGGCAAGGCCCTCTTCATAGGCATGGCCTATGCTGCGGGGGCTGGCAGCATAGTCACCTTTTTGGGTGCGGCCAGGGGACCTGCCGCAGCCGGGATGTTCAAGGAGTTCACTGGGGCTGATGTGGGATTCTTTGACCTGCCCATGTACCTCTTCATCATCGGTTGGGGGATGGTCTTCATTATCTGGGCATACCTCATGGTTTTCCTCAAGCCTGAGAAGGAAAGGATCGAGGGGCTTCGGGAAACCGTGAGGGAGCTTTCATGGGATATGGGTCCCATGAGCAGGGATGAGAAGTTTGTGATTCTGTGCCTGATTCTGGTGGTCATAGGCATGGCACTTCAGTCCTTTGTGCCGGCCCTTAAAGAGTGGGACAGGGCCGCCATCATGCTGGTTTCGACGCTGCTGTTTTTCCTCTTTAGGGTTTTGACCATAAAGGAGCTAGAGGATGTGCCCTGGAACATAATCCTGCTTTTCAGCGGGGCCATGTCCATAGGATTCTGCCTCTGGAAAACAGGTGCTGCCCAGTGGATGGCTGTAAACTGGCTCGTGCTTTTCCAGAAGGCTCACTGGATGGTCTTTGTGCTGGGAATAGCTTTCTTTGTGCTCATGATGACAAACTTCATAATGAATGTGGCTGCCATAGCCATCTCCCTTCCTGTGTCCTTGGTCATAGCCAAGTATCTGGGGGTGGCCCCAGAGGTGATCCTGTACTCTTCCCTGGTGACCGCCGGTATGCCCTTTTTGCTCTTGATAGGGGCAGCCCCCAATGCCATAGCTTACGAGTCCAGACAGTTCACAACAGGGGAGTTCTTCAAGCATGGGATTCCCATGAGCATCCTGCTTATGTTCGTCCTGGCAGGAGCCATTGCAGTGCTCTGGCCCCTGCTGGGAATGCCAATACTGATCAGGCAGTAGTCCGTGGGGTGTAGCCGGTCTTGACACAGACGGCCTGGGTCGCCATGATCTGGCTCAGAATTGCCAGGTTGTACCAGCGGGAAATGCGACAGCTGAGGTGGCGGCCATGGAATCGCGGGACTATGCTTCTCTTAGGAACCGGATAATAGGACTCACCCTGGGCTTCTCTCTTATCCCGCTTTTCTCCCTGGGCCTGACCATCTATTACCAGTTTCACGTTTCTTACACGGACAAGACCCTACAGAGCCTAAGGAGTCTTCTGGAGAACCGAAGGGATGCCATAGATCTCTTTTTCGACGAACGCATCTCACAGATAAGCACCGTGGCTTACACTCACACCTTGGAGCAGCTCAGGGACGAGGCCTACTTGGAGCGGCTCTTCCGGCTCATACAGTCCCGTTCCAAATCATTCGTGGACTTGGGGGTAATAGATGAGGAGGGAAACCACGTGGCCTATGTGGGGCCCTATCAGCTCAAGGGTGTTAATTACAGAAACGAGGAGTGGTTCCAGGCCGTCATGTTAAGGGGGGTTTATATCAGCGATGTTTTCATGGGTTTCAGGAGATTTCCCCATTTTGTCATAGCCGTGACCCGCAGGGAGCCCCAGAGAACCTGGATCCTGAGGGCCACAATAGACACCGAAATATTTGAAGCCATGGTAAAGGCTGCCCAGGTGGGAAGGCGAGGGGATGCCTTTGTGGTGAACCGACAAAACATGCTCCAGACCACTCCAAGGTTCGGCGAGTTTAGACTAGGGGAGGTGGTTCTGCCTGAGTTTGCGGCATTCCCGGGCACAAGGCTAGAGCCCACGGTTGTGGATGGCCGAGGGGTGCTGGTTGGTTCCACATGGCTTCGCAACAAGGACTGGCTTTTGGTGGTGCTTGAGAACCCTGAGGAGGAGCTGGCTCCCTTGCTACGGGCTCGCACTGTGGTGCTGGGGGTGGTGCTGGGTGGGGTTCTCTTCATAGTTCTGGGCACTGTTTTTCTAGCCAAGGGTATAACTGATCAACTGGTGAGGGCTGACAGGGAGAAAGCCATCCTGGACTCCAACCTGGTTCAGTCCAGCAAGATGGCGGCCCTGGGGAAGCTCGCAGCCGGTATCGCCCACGAGGTGAACAATCCCCTGGCCGTGATAAAAGAGAAGGCGGGCTGGATCAGGGATCTCCTGGCAGAGGAAGACATAGCCTCCAGCAGAAACTTCAAAGAGTTCGAGGATGCCATCAAGAAGATAGATTACCACGTGGACAGGGCCAGGAAAGTGACCCACAGGCTCCTGGGCTTCGCACGCCGCATGGAACCCGTGCAGGAGATGGTGGATGTGAATCGGGTTCTGGAGGAGACTGCAGGTTTCTTGGAGAACGAGGCCAGGTTCAGAAATATCCAGATCCAGAAAGAGCTTCTTGATGACCTTCCGGTCATACGTAGTGATTCCTCTCAGCTCCAGCAGGTCTTTCTCAACATACTTGAGAATGCCATAGACGCGGTGCAAAAGGATGGAACCGTAAAGCTCAGAACCACATACTCTTCCCGGCTCAGGGAGATTGCGGTGAGTATCTCGGATACGGGTCCAGGCATCCCCAAGGCCATGTTGGACCGCATATTCGATCCCTTCTTTACCACCAAGCCAAGCGGGGAGGGCACCGGACTCGGCCTTTCTGTGAGTTACAGCATAGTGGAGAAGCTGGGAGGCAGGATAACCGTGGAAAGCGAAGAGGGAAGGGGCACTACCTTCACCATCCATCTTCCAGTCCAATGAGCAGGATTCGGGAAAAGGGGGTAAGCCCATGGCTCCACCTAGGGTGCTAGTAGTGGATGACGAGGAGGATTTCCTGGAGACCCTGGTCAACAGGCTCAAGCGAAGGGGTCTGCCCACACAGGGGGCGCTCAGTGGGTCCAGGGCCCTGGAGATGCTAGAAGCAGAGGGCTTCGATGTGGTGGTGCTGGATGTTCGCATGCCTGGGATGGACGGGTTGGATGTGCTCAAAGAGATAAAGGATCGATGGCCCTTCGTGGAGGTGATCCTGCTTACAGGGCATGGCTCCGTGGAGTCCGGCATACAGGGCATGAGGTTGGGAGCATTCGATTATGTGATGAAGCCAGCAGACTTGGAAGATCTCATGGAGAAGATCCAGCAGGCACATGAGCGAAGGAGCCTCAGGGAGGATTGAGCCTCAGGAGCGGGCATGGAGGCAAATAGGGGGAAGCTGGTCCCTTGGTGTGGCTGGTTGATTTCCGGGGCCGGATTGGGTTTCATAGCCTTTGGAGTTGTTTTGGTTCTATTGGTAGGTGGCGAGCCCTTGAGCTTAGGGGCGCTCAGTACAGGTCTGGTGCTCTGCGGGGCGGGCCTGTGGCTTCATGCAAGGGAACTCAGCAGGGCGCAGAGGGAGAGGGCCCTGTTGGACGCCAGGGTTGTCCAGTCCCATAAGCTTGCGGCCCTGGGGGAGCTTTCCGCAGGCATAGCTCACGAGATCAACAATCCCCTGGCCATAATAGGCCGTGAGGCCGAGCTCATGGAGCATCTGCTGGAGAGCTCCTTTGATGGACAGGATGAGGCCAAGAGGGAGCTGCGGGAGTCCATAGGGGAGGTGGCCAGACAGATTGAACGCTGCAAGGAGATCACCCGGAATCTCTTGAGCTTTGCCAGAAAGATGGAGCCTGTTTTCCAGAAGACGGATCTTAATCGCCTGGTGGAAGACATGGTGAAACTGGTGGAGAGGGAGACCCAAGGGAAGGGGATCCAGATCCTGAGAGATTATTACCAAGGCTTGGAGCCCATTCGCACGGACCCGCCTGGCCTTAGGCAGGTGGTGTTGAACCTTCTAAACAATGCCAGACAGGCCACCTCTCAGGGAGGCACCATAACGGTCAAGACCAGGCCAGCAGCAGGAGGCGCAGTGGAACTGGAGGTGCAGGACACGGGTTGCGGGATCCCCAGAGAACATCAGGCTCGGATTTTCGATCCCTTCTTTACCACCAAGGCTCACGGAAAAGGCACAGGCCTGGGACTCTCCATATGCCACGGGATAGTGAGCAGGATCGGCGGCCGCATTGGAGTGAGAAGTGAGGTAGGGCGGGGTTCCAGCTTCACGGTTTGGCTTCCAATGGAACCAGGCCAGGGGGGCAACCCATGAGTGAAACAAGAAAGGTTAGAGTGTTGTTGGTAGATGATGAGGAGAGGTTTCGAACCACCACGGCCCGGCTCTTGGGAGTCAGGGGCTTCCAAGTGGGAACAGCGGCCAGCGGCCAGGAGGCCCTTGAGGAGCTGGAAGCAAATCCTTACCATGTGGTGGTCTTAGACATTCGCATGCCGGGGATGAGCGGGGTAGAGGTGCTGGCCGAAATCAAGCGCAGGCGGCCCCAGGTGGAGGTCCTGATTTTAACAGGGCACGCCTCGGTGGATGTTGCCGTGGAGATAATGCGTCTTGGAGGTTGCGAGTATTTGCTCAAGCCCTGTTCCATGGACGAGCTGGTGGACAAGATCGAATCAGCACTGGAGAGGAGGAAGGCCAGAGAGGGTTCTTGAGGCACGGCCAGATAGGCATACATCCTTACACATTGTTGCCAATAACCCAGGCTCAACTTCCCACTGTGCTGCCCATGAGCTGATCTTGCTCAGGGGTTTTTGCGCGATCCCATGTAACTTGACTGCTGGACGGGCCAACTTCCTCCCTTTTTTTACACTTTCCTTCATGCAATCAAGCAGGCTCATGGGCCAGGGTCTTGGCCCGGGCATCCACCCTGGTCTGCCAGAGTCCGGCAGCCATAATCCCCTTCCAGAAAGGCCCTGGACACAGCTTCCACAGCCGCTTCGCTGTGCATGAGCATGTCCATCTGGCGCGTGAATATGAGGAGCCTGCCCAGAAGATCCAGCTTTTCCTCCAGGGCTGCCCTATCCATCTTCTGAAGGCGCGCGGTCACCCGGTCCCCACAGACCTGCACAGAGAATCCCAGCTCTTCCATGACTCGGGCTATGGCCCTTGCTCTCCTGTTGCGCCTTATGTTGTCGGCAGCTCCTCCCTGGAAGGAAAAACTGATGTAATTCTTGCTCAGGGTCTGGCCGCAGTATGTGTCCAAAACCCCGTAGTGATAACCCACCCTGGAGCTGAAGTTCATGTACCTGTCCGAGACTACGGCAAAGCTCCTTTCCCCGAAACGCTCCGATGCCAAGGGGTTGGTGAGCATCTGTTCTGTGATCACCGAAAACAGCCCCTTCCACTCTATGGGCCTGGGCTCCTGGGAGAGAAGACCCTCGTGGGTCATTCCCTTGAGCAGGGCCTTGAGGGGCCTGGAAACTATCTGGTGGAGACCCACCTCCCTGACACCTGATCCAAGATCCTGGAGTCCGCCCCCCAGGTCTATGATGTAGAGGTCTATGGGTACCCTGGCCTTCAAGTGTACGGCAGCGCCTGTCTGCTCTGATACCAGATCGCTTATCTTGAACATCTCTCCATAGGAGACCTCGTGGACAAAGCGCATGATGTCGTGCAGGGAACGGCACGCCTCGGGACGGAAATCCTCAGAAGAAGGGTCCACCAGGTGCAAGGGCACTATCCAGCGGGCCACCCGCTTCAAGGTCTCATGCACTGGTGTGCCCATCATCAGAGCCCTGCGCCGGGTCTGATTTTGCAGGAGTTCTTCCACTCGACCCTCATACACTCTCCCCGAGTCAGCATCCACTGTCACCACCATGCCCTGGGACACCTTAATGGTGGCTTCCTTGAGGTCCACCACGGTGGGAACCGAAAACTCCCTGGCAAGGGAGGCCATATGACCAGTAATGCTGCCGTGGTCTGTGAGCACTGCCTGGGCCTTGGGAAGGGCCAGCATAAACTTGGGTGAGGGCTGAGCAGCCACCAGGACTCCCCCTTCTGGGAAGGCCAACAGATCCTGTTCAGATCGCACGTGGAATGCCGGCCCGCAGCCCACCCCAGGGCAGGCAATGGCATCTCCCTCCAGAATGAGCCTGTAGCCCTCCACTGGCCTTGCTCTGAGCCTGGGAGGAACACCTTCCTGGCTCAACAAGACCAGGGGCCTACACTGCAGCACAAATAACCTTCCCCTGGAGTCCAAAGCCCACTCCACATCCTGGGGCCTCCCAAAATGTTCCTCCAAGAGACTCATATACCTGGCAAGCTCCTGAACCTGTTCATTGCTCAGAGACGGGGCCTCCAGCAGGTCTTTTCCCACAGGGATACTTTGGAGACCCCCCTCTGGCCTTGGGACCAGCATAAGAGGTTTTCTAGATATTCTGGCCTCTACCTTGATTTTTCCGCTGGTTCTTTCCACCAGATATATGTCTGGACTGATCACACCTCCCACTGCATAAGGTCCCAGGCCCCACACCGAGCTTATCCAGATGCGCTGCTCCTTTGGATCAGAAGGATTTCTGCTGTACATGACCCCGCTTGCCCTGGCCTCCACCATCTCGAGGCAGGCAACGGCCATGGCCTGATCCTCGTCCCTTATTCCCCTGTGCAACCTGTAGGCCATGGCCCTCGGGGTGTACAGGCTTCCCAGGATGATCTTGTAGGTCTGGGGGATCTGCTCCACGGGCACGTTCAGAGATGAGAGGTACTGGCCTGCAAAGGAGAGTCCGCCTGTGTCCTCTCCGGTGGCGCTGCTACGCATGGCCACACGGCTTTTTCCCCTGGAGAGCCAAAGGGCCTTAGCCTGGGCCAAGGCCTTTTCCAGTTGGGGAGGGATCTTGGCCAGCAGGATTCTTCTTTGAATCTCCTCGCTCATGGCAATTAGGCTCTGGGGGTCCTGAGGGGATATCTCCATCTGGAGCTTGGAGATCTCTTCTCTCAAGTCGTTGTAATCCATGAAGAGATGGAATGCATGGGTTGTTATGGCAAAGCCATGGGGAACCGGAAGTCCCACCCTGTTTCTGACCTCTCCCAGATTGGCGTTTTTTGCTCCCACCAGGTCCAGGCAGTTGCGGTCTATGCTCTCATAAGGGAGGAGCAGCTCCTGGGCAGTCCGGGGGGGCTCCTCATGCATCTCGTTTCGTATTTGCCGGCTGATCTCTTCCAGAACCCCATCCAGGCCCGGGTATCTGCCTCCCGAGAGACCATCCAGTGCTCTGACCATCCTATGGGTGTGAAAGACCGCCCTGGCCACGGCTGAGCGCACATAGGCCGTGCCGAAGATCGTATCGCCCCTTAGCTTCTCCTCCATGTCAGCGATGAGATCAAGGTTCTCGGCATTGGAGGCCAGGAGTTCCTGGAACAGGGCATACTTGCGGCTGAAAAGCTCCCTGGAGCCTTCAGCAGGCAGAGCGCCCGGTTTCAGAATCCTCTTGAGCCTTTTCCACACGCCTTGCTCTCCTTGCCGGATAATCCATCAGATTCACGCAGGATTGCCGGTTTTTGCGGGATAAACAACCTCATATTGCGTGGCAGGGCCCTTTCCTATCTTTCGCAAGAAGCCCCTTGCCACCATGTCCTGCAAGTCATAAAGGGCTGTCCTGGGGGGGAGCTTTCCCTGGAAGACCTCCTGGTATTCCAGCCTTGTTATGCGGCCCTGCTTTTGAATCACTGGCCAGGCCTGCCTCTGCCTGTGGTTCAAGTCCAAAGGTACCAGGGAAGCGGCCTTGGGGGAAGCTGGCTGGAGCAATGGGATGTGCTCAGGCACTTGAGGCTTGCTGAAGCCTTTTTCACCCAGGGTTATGTCTTCGGCCAGTATCAGGCTACTGCTGGACATGGCAAGGGCCCTCGTCAGACAGTTCATAAGTTCCCTTACATTTCCGGGCCAGCTATAATTTTTGAGCTTTTCCAGGGCTCCACGGCTAAGTCCCACACCTTCTTTGTTCATCAGCCTGGCAGCCTGTTTCAGAAAGTGTTCCACCAACAAGGGTATGCTCTCGGGGTGTTCCCTCAGGGGCGGGGTCCTGATGGTCAGAACCTCCAGCCTGTAGTACAGATCCTCCCTGAAAAGTCCCTGTTGCACAAGCTCTTGCAGCTCTACATTGGAGGCCGCTATGAGCCTGACGTCCACATCCAGCTCCATATCGCTGCCCAGAGGCCGTATCTTGCGCATGGATATGGCCCTTAGCAGAGCCTGCTGGACCTTGGGGGAAGCTGTGCCGATCTCGTCCAGGAAAAGGGTGCCCTTGTGGGCTGCAAGAAAGGCACCCTTTCTGTCTTCCTTGGCCTCGGTGAAGGCGCCTTTGACATGCCCGAAGAGGGAGTCCATCAGAAGGCTCTCCTCCAAGGCCCCGCAGTTGATGGATATGAAAGGCTTCTGGCTTCTGGAGCTGTTGCGGTGAATGGCCTCGGCAACCAGCTGTTTTCCTGTGCCGGTCTCTCCTATAATGAGCACATCGGCTTCCACTGCCGCAGCCTTCACTATTTCTGCCTTAAGCCTTTCCACCAGAGGACCAACTCCAATGATCTCCTCCAAATGGGGAGTCGCTCCCAGACTCTTGAGAGTTCTTATCTCCTCCTCCAACCTCACCTTCTCCCTTTGTCTTTCCAGCTCCAACTGCTGGTCTCGGGCCTGGATCTGAGCCATCTGTTCCTTAAGGGTAAAGATCATCTGATTGATGGCCCCCTTGAGAACCCTGGTTTCATGGTCCCTGGCCTCCACTTCCAGAGTTTCCAGCTTCCCTGACTTCACCATCTCTTTGACCTTGCCTGCCATGCGCAGGATGGACCTGGTCAGTGCTTCACTGGTGGCAAAGATAACAGCGGAAATCAAGAAGATGGAGATCAGAGTCATCACGAACATCACGTCTATCTGCCTGTAACCCGCCCAAAGGGGCAGGCGGCTTCTGTCCACGAAACATATGCCGAAGAGAACCGTGGGCTGCGCCTCCTTGGAACTGGTGAACCTAACGGGTGCGTAACCCTGTGCTGTGGACACCTCGCCCGAAGATCTCCCTGAACGCAACACCCCATGCGCCCCTTGAAAAACCTCCTTCACCATGTTCCAGTACAGGGTGTGTGTTTCATGGGGCTTGAAGGCTTTCTCCAGCCCCGGTCTTCCGAAAGTGCCTGAGAGGCCGTCTCTGGCCATCTCCACGGAGAGCTCCTTTGTCTGATCTTCGGCGGGTTCGGACTGAAATAGCATCCATCCTTCCCGGTCAAAGAGAAAACTGTACCTGGGCTCAGGACTTCTGGCAAAAGCAAAGAGGGGAGATCTGGGGGAGTTGAAAAGGGACATGATCTCTCTTAGCTGCCTCAGGTCCAGGCCCACCATGAGGATACCCTTGGGGGATGTGCCTTCGGCAAAATAAGGGGTGGCCATGCGGATCACCTGGGAGGTAATGGGTTGCGTGATGGAGCCGTCTGCAGAAGGGGGATAATCCACCTGCAGGATCTCCGAAACCCAGACAGCATCAGGCTTCATCTCGCCAATTCTTTCCAGAAGATGCAAAGGGCTAGGCTTCACCAAGCTCAAATCCTGGGACCTCAAGGCCATGGCTCCTTGACCTATATCCAGGAGAAACACGTTCTCCTTTGCCTTGGGTGATATGAAAGCCACCTCCCTGTACATGTATCCCCTGGCTGCCTTCCTGGCCTCCACAGCCTTCAAGAGATCATTCTGAGCCACAGGCTGGCGGGCCATAATCAGCAGGTCTTCCCTGCATTGATGCAAGAAGATCTCAAGCTCGTGGGCCATTCCCAGGGTCTGGGTGGCCACGTTTCTATCCAGGGCCTCCTGGAGAAAACGATTGGCAAACCAATGGGTGATATACCCTGTCACAGCCAGGATCAGGACCACCGAAGGAATCAGGCTTAGAAGAAGACGGGTCCTGAGCCTCATGGACCTAAAGCCCATCCCCACTCCCTCTAGCTCCCAAGAGCCGTCCTCGAGCCTTATCACTCTCATAAGGGCCTCCCCAAAGATCTCATCATGGCTCCAAAGCGCCTTATTTTGCCATCTTGCGCGATTTCTCGCAAGAGTCAATTGAGGCATCCCCAGCCTGAAAAACATTCATGTTTTTAGCCTGTTAAAGATCTGTGGGATACTCTTTGAGGGATCAGTACTTCATGGCACGAATCTGGAATAAATGGTCATGAAGAGGGATCTCGCAAAGTAAAGAAAAATGGATCAGAGGAGGATGATGACAATGGCGGGGAAAATAAGAGGAGTGAAGAACAGAGTCTTGTGGGCCTTGGGTGCATGGAGTCTCTCCTTGTGGTTACTTCTCCCAGACTGGGTGTGGGCCGCAGGAGAAAAGGCCACAAACCTGGTTGTGGTGGCAGACACCAGAAGGCTTTCGGGGATCATGAAGTACTTTGCCAACCTTTACAACACCAACACTCTTCTTTTTGCCATTTGGGCCGTGGTTCTGACAGCTCTTTGGGGGGCCATCCTGGGTTTCTTGATGGATTTTCTGATGCAGCGCACAGGCCTGGATCTCAAGTCCAGAAAAATCGTAGAGCACTGAAGGAGGTGGTGGAATGGACTGGCTATACCTTTACATGCCCATTGCCGGGGTTACCATCTTTTGGCCGGGGCTCGTGTTGATCGGGTTTTCGGTGGGTGTGCTGGGGGGCTTCTTCGGCATGGGTGGCGCCTGGATGGTTACCCCCGGGCTCAACATACTGGGGTTTCCCATGGCATTTGCCATAGGCACTGACATGGCACACATCGCTGGCAAGTCCATGATCTCCACCATGCGCCACTCCAAATTCGGGAACGTGGACTACAAGCTGGGCCTCATAATGGTTCTTGGCACCTTCATAGGCATCGAGGTAGGGGCTCAGCTGGTCATGTACCTGGAGCGGCTGGGCAAGGTGGAATCCATAGTGAGATGGGTTTATGTGGGCTTCCTGGCCCTCATCGGCTGGATGATCTTCTACGATTACTACAAGGCCACCCGCAAGAAGAGGATGGGCCTTGTGGAGGGTGAAAAGGGAACAGAGGGCATAACCTGGTACAAGACCCTGCACCGCATAAAGATCCCGCCCATGGTGCATTTCAAGACAGCAGGGTTCACCTGCTCCATGTGGCTTCCCATAATCGTGAGTTTCATGACCGGCCTTCTGGCAGGCTTTCTGGGCATCGGGGGTGGGCTTCTCAGGATGCCAGCCCTGGTTTACCTCATAGGATGCCCTACACACATAGCCGTGGGAACAGATCTTTTCGAGGTCATGATCTCGGGGCTGTATGGTGCCTTTACCTATTCCATGAAGGGAAGGATCGAGCTGGTGGGTGTATTTGTTATGCTCACGGGTGCGGCCATAGGAGCTCAGATAGGCACCGTGGCCACCAAGTATGCCAAGGGCTACGGCATAAGGCTGGCTTTCGGCACCTGTGTGGTGGTCTGCATGATATCAATAATCCTCAAGGAATTTCGCTTCAGCGCTATTTCCGCGGCTCTCATCCTGGGCACCATAGGGATCATGTCAGCATATATCACTGTGATCATGCTCAAAGGGGCAGCAGAGGAGCTGCGAGAGAAAAAAGCCAGGGAGCGAGCCGTTGTCAAGGCTGCTTAGATGCGATGAGGAGGTTGGGAACCATGAGAAAAAGATTCTGGATGGTTATTTTGGGGCTCATATGTTCCCTGGGCTTGGCCGCATGGGGCACATGCGCGGAGGTAAGCCAGGGCAAGTGTCTTAAGTTTGAGGAGGCCGGCAAGCTCATTACCCTGGAGGAGTATGACACGGATTTCTCCCCCCAGAATCCTTATGGCCGCCCCACTGGGGTCACATCTGTGTATGATGCCTCAGGCGCTTTGATCGGGGCTCCACCAAAGCCCGGGGACATACTTCGCATAGCTTACGAGGTGAAGGGGACCCAGCGAGTTGCCTTGAAGGTCATGAATGTGACAAGACAGGATCTCATGAAAAAGTGAGGGAAACATGAAGGAGTCCATGAAAGAGGTTTCCACAAGAAATCCGAGGCCTTCAGAATTCCAGGATACCTTCAAGGGAATTCCCAGATGGATTCTGGCGGTGGCCCTAAATATCTTGATCCTGGGGGAGCTCACCTGGTGCATGTATTGGAGTCACGGGGCAGGGCAGGACATGGCCGCAGTGTTTCTGAAGAGCTTTGTGCCCATGGTCTTGAGTACCTTGTTCTTGGGCAGATTACTCATGAGAAAGCTGTCTCGAGGCTGAGGGCCAACTTTTTTACCTAAAGTTTTCCAAGCCTTTGGAGGCTTCACATGGAAAAGGCCAGGGTTCTGCTGGTGGATGACGAGGGGGAGTTTCTTGACTCCCTGGTGAAGGTCCTGGGCCGAAGGGGGCTTGAGGTAGAGGGGGTCACAAGCGGCCAGGAGGCCTTGGAAAGAATGGAGAAGACCCCTTTTGACGTGGTGGTCCTGGATCTCATGATGCCGAACATGGATGGTATGGAGACCTTGAAGCGCATCAAGAGCGCATGGCCTCAGACAGAGGTAATACTGCTTACTGCGGTGGGCTCCGTGGACATGGGCCTGCAGGGCATGAGTGCAGGAGCCTTCGACTATGTGCTGAAGCCCATGGACGTGGATGAGCTGGTGGAGAAGATAAAGCAGGCCCATGAACGAAGTTGGCTACAGTTGGAGGCATCCCTCGGTTGGGCCTCCCCGGATGACCAGGGGGATGAGCCAAAGCCAGGGAGGTGATGCCATGGCTAGGGCCACAAGGGTACTTCTCATAGACGATGAGGAGCTCTATGCCGAATCCCTGGCAAAGGTGCTTAAGAGGAGGGGCATGGAAGTCTTTACTGCCAGGGACGGTGCCAGCGGCCTTGCCTGGCTGGAGTCCAACCAGGCCGATGTGGTGGTCCTGGACCTCAAGATGCCGGGAATGGACGGAATAGCCACCATGGAGGGCATAAGGCATAGAGATGCCTCGATACCCATCATAATGCTCACGGGCCACATAGACCTGGAGAGGGTCACCAAGGCGCTTCAGGGAGGAGTCGGAGATATCCTACTGAAACCCTGCCCTGTGGATTCCCTGGTTGCAGCCATAGAGAATGCCAAAGAGCGCCATCTGGCTGCCCAGGCCCTCAAGGAAAAAGGGGCTGAGTGAGGAAATCTTTTTTAAGAAGGGGGGGATGCTTCTGTCTCCCTTTTCCGGGAAAAGGAATCATTTTGACCCAGGGTCTCCCTGAGATCGTAGTCGCCCTTTATGAAGGCCTCCTGGAAGAGCCTGGCATGATCCTCCGTGGCCATGGCAGCATCCATCTGCCTGAAGAACTGCAAGAGCCTTCCCAGGACTCTTAGCTTCTCCTGGGTTTCTCCCCAGGTGGCCTTGCCCAGCCTGGCGGTTACGCTATCCTGGGCAAGGCTTACAGAGAAGCCGAAGTGGCGCAACACTCCCCATATGGCCTTAGCCCTCCTGACTCGCCTGGGGTAGTCTGCTGCTCCTCCTCTGAAAAGCAAAGAAATGTAATTTTTGTTGGGTGTGGGGCTGCAGTACGTGTCCAGGACGCTGAAGTGGTATCCCACCCTGGCCGTGTAGTTGAGGTAGTAGTCAGATATTAGGGCATAGCACGGGTCCTGAAAAGAGCGCTCTTGCTCCGGGGCCGTGGTGGCATGCCTCATCATCACCGAGACGAATCCACCCAGGTCCATGAACCTGGGGCCGAAGCGGGGAATTCTTTGATCCAGCATGCCCTCCATCAAGGCCCGAAGAGGCACCGAGGCTATCTGAGAGAGCTTGACCTTGTTGCCCTTGGGTTTCTCCTTGAGCCCTCCCCCTAGATCCAGTACGTAGAGGTCAATGGGCAGGAAGACATCCAGGAGATAGCTTTGAGACCTCATGTCTCCCAGCTTCTCCCCCAGCCCGAACATCTCCTGGTAGGACTTCTCGTGGATGTACCTGGCCAGATCGTGAAGGCTCCTGGCGTGCTCAGGGGAAAAATTCTGATCTCTGGGGTCCGTTAGGTTGAGGGGTGAGACATGAGGTAGCACCTTTTCCAGCAGCTCCCTTTCCTGGCTTGGAAGGCGGGCCTCGGCTTGGGTCACCGTGGCCACTGTTCTCTGGAGCGTGGCGGCCTCCAGTAGCTCCTTGACCTCACCCTCATAGACCACCTGTGCCGAAGCATCCACGGTCACCAGGGCCCCCGGTGGAATTAGCCTGGTTGCATCCAGGGTGTTGAGCAGAGCCGGAATGCCCAATTCCCTGGCCAGGGAGGCCATGTGGCCTGTTGTGCTGCCTGCATCTGTAACAATGGCCTTTGCCTTGGACATGACCCGGATGAACCTGGGGGAGGAACCCCTGGCAATGAGCACTCCCCCTTCAGGGAATTCTTCCAGGTCACCATCTTGGTCCATGTGAACCGCCTTTCCACAGGCCACCCCAGGGCAGGCTGTCTCGCCGGCTCTAAGCAGCACCCTGTATCCACCCAGAGTCTCCTTTTTGAGCTGTTTCTTGGGCACGAGCCTAAGAGGCCTGGCCTGAAGCAGAAGAAGTTTCCCATCGGGTGCCTTGGCCCATTCCATGTCCTGGGGGGAGCCGAAGTGGGCCTCGGCCACATGGGCCCAGCGTGCCAGCTCTATGGCCTCCTGATCGCTTAGGGGAGACACCATGAGATCCGAAGGATCAATTAGCTCCTGGCGCAGGGCACTTTTGGGCTCCATTACTACCCGGATCTTCTGGGCCGAGGGTTTGCGTTTCACGCATGGGCTTTCCTGGTTCAGGCCGCTGACACGGATCACCTCTGGAGAGACCCTTCCCTCTACCAGGCTCACCCCCAGGCCATGCACGGTTTGTATGAGAACCTCCCCTGTATCTGGATCCGCAGGATCCTTAGAGAACACAACTCCGCTTGCCACTGCAGGAACCATGGCCAGGACACCCACAGCCATCTCTGCTGACTCCCCAGGGATTCCGTGGAGCAACCTGTAATGGATTGCCTCTGGGCAAAACAGGCTTGCCACAACCTTCAGATAAGCGTCGGGCAGATCCTCCATGGAGACATTCAACACGGAGCTGAACTGGCCTGCAAAGGACAGCTGGGAGTCCTCGCCCAGGGCGCTTGAGCGCACCGAGAGCCTAGGTATCTCCCCCATCCGCTGGATTAGTCTCTGGCAGGCACTGCTCATGGCCTGGCTGAGACTGGAGGGGATCTCGGCCTTAAGAATGCGCTCCTGAATGTCCCTGCTGACACTTTCCACATCCTCGCTGGAGGAAAGGGCCAGGCTCTGGTCCAGTATCCATGAGCGGATGCCAGCCTCCTCCATGAGGAGCCTATAGCCCTCCACGGTTATGGCGAACCCATCGGGAGTGGGAAGACCCAGCTCGTTTCTCAACTCCCCCAGGTTGGCCATCTTGCCTCCCACCACATCGGCGTGACTGGCCCTCAACCGGCCAAGTTCCAGTGTCAGCTCAGGGGCGCCCCTCGCAGAGGATTCCTGGAGGGTGGAGAGTATCTCATGGGTTATCCTCTGAAGAGCAGATGGCAAGCCTGGATATCGCCCCTCGGAGATGACCTGGATGCTTTCCACCATGGCATGTACATCGGCTATGGATCGAAGCACCCTCCTCTTTATATACTCTGCGTCCAGGAAGCCAGAGCCCTTCCTTTTTTCCTCCAGTTCGGACAGGGTCTCCAGGAAGCTGTGGTTGGCTGAAAGCAGTTTTCTGAACTCTGTATGGTAGAGCCTGAACCTGGCCAGTTGGGCATCCTGATCCACATGAGGTTTAGAGGGCAAGAGCCCGATGATCTCCAGGAAGTCCCTAAGAGATCTCCAGAAGCGTTCCAGAAGGCCAGAGGATTGCTTGGGCAGTTCTTTCTCGGTCATGGAGGGCCATCCATGCAATTCCTGGGGGGAGATTGCCCCTGGCCGGCAGCTTTTCTTATGAGCTCGATGAGATCAGCTATGGGATGGGGCTTGAGCAAGTAAGCGAAGGCCCCCACCAGCCGACCACTTTGCTCCTCGTCTGGGGAGATATGCCCTGTCATGAGGATCACCTGCATGCCGGGAGCCATTTGCCTGAAACGCTTGAGAAGGCACAGACCATCCTGCCCGGGCATCTTCACATCCAGCAGGGCCACATGAAATGATCCACTCTCCATCAGGTCCATAGCCTGCTCACCTCTCAGGGCCACCTGCACATGGAATCCCCTTCGGGTGAGCACCTTGGCCAGACCCGCGGCGAACTCCTGCTCGTCGTCCACTATCAACACCCGGATGCTTTCCATGGATCTTCTCCAGGCATCCCAGGGGAAGCGAAAGCCCTTAGTTGTGCCCTAGGTGCTCTTTTGTTTCCTCAAGCTCCAGGCCACCTTCTATGGCAGGCAGCACCACGGTGAAGCGGCTTCCAACATCCCTGAGGCTTTCCACCTGGATCTCCCCTCCCATATTCTGGACCAGGCCATGGCATATGGCCAGGCCGAGGCCTGTGCCCTTGCCCACGGGCTTGGTGGTGAAAAAGGGTGTGAATATGCGCGGCAGATCCTGGGGATCTATGCCCTGGCCGTTGTCCTCCACGGCCACCATTACCTTGCCCCCATTGCTCCAGGCCCTGATAAACACCCTTGCCTGGGACCTTCCTGCCGTTGCATCCAGTGCGTTGTTTATGAGGTTGGCGAAGATCTGTTGGAGGTGGGTCGGGTTGGCCCTGATTCTTGGAAGCTGGCCCAACTCGGCCTCCAAGGAGACGTTCTCCACCCGTGCCCTGGATCTGGTGATCACCAGCAGTTCCTCTAGGAGCTGTCTGAGGTCAAGCTCCTCTGGGCTGGCCTCCACCCTTCTGGAGAACTTGAGAAGCCCCTGTGTGATGAGCTTGCAGCGGGCCACCTGCTGTCCTATCTTGGCAGCAGATTCCAGGATCTCCTGCCTGTCCTCTTCAGGGATGGGGGAAGCCGAGGCCAGGTCTCTGATCCATGTCTGGAGGGTGTCTATGGTGGCCAGGGGATTGTTGATTTCGTGGGCCAGGCCGGCGGACATCTCTCCCACGGCCGCAGTCCTGCTGGCCACTATGAGCCGCTGTGTAAGGGCCTCCTTCTCAAGATCCGCCCTGTGGATGCGTCTTACCTGGTCCCTGGCCACGGCAACGGAAAAGATGGAGGCTCCCAAACCTCCTGCCAGAAAGAGCATCAGACCCACGAAAGAGGCCTTCCAAAGAGGCGCATAGACGTCCTGGGTCTCCTGCCTGAAGACCAGAAGCCATTTGGGTCTTGGGATCCAGACTGAACTGCAAAGATAGCTCTGCTCCTCCACCTTGAGTTCCTGGACCTTTATGCCCTCGTGGGGTTCCAGGTGCGGGAAGCCGGAGAAATCCAGGGGGCTGCCCTGGGATCTGGGTGGGACCTGATAAAGCCCCTTTTGGTTGACTATGAAGGTCTCTCCTGTGCTGCCAAGCCTGGCCGCATCCAGGATCTTGGCAAAATAATCCGTATTCACCGTTGCCCTCAGGATCCAGAAGTCCTCCCCATCCAGCCTCTTTACTGCCACTATGAAGTGGGGCACACCCCGATAACCCAGGAACATGTCGCTTACATAGAGGCCTTCTTGGACCACTCGGCCGAACCATTCCGTATCCCTGTAGTTCTTGCTTGCCAGATCAAAGGGGCCCACATACCTTACATGATCCCCCCGGCTGTCGATCACCCCAAGGTCCTCCAACAGTCCACCTCTTCCCTGGTTGATTCTGTAAAGCCTCTCCAGGGCTCCTGATTTGAATTCTTGAAGGCTGTACTGATGGGCCAGGGAGACCACCTCCGAAACCAGGCCGTTTAAGAAGCTCTCCACGGACTCCTTGTGATATCTCAAGAAATTGGCGTGCTGTTCCAGCACCACGGATCTGTTCAGATGATAGAAGAGGA
Source organism: bacterium (assembly GCA_037481695.1). Lineage (NCBI taxonomy): Bacteria > bacterium. The sequence continues at coordinate 81,282 of JBBFLE010000005.1, forward strand.
AGAAGTTAGCCCCTCCTATGCCGGCCAGGGGCACCATGGACACGAGCACCATCTTGGTGACCAGGGAGCGGAACATGAAGCGGTAGCGATTACCGTCTCTGAGCTCCATGTAACGCTCCCTCACACCTTTCTCATGCCCCCACCGGGACCATGAAACTCTTCCCCTTGGAGTTCACGTGGAATCTGATCTCTGTGACGAGCTCTTTGGCGCTCTTTTTCCCAGGGGCCAGGATCCTGAATGGTTCCTTTGCTCCCCCTTTGCCTGTTATCTCCAGCCATCTGGTGGGAAGCAACAGCCCGTGGAGCACACCCAGTAGCCCCAGAACCATCAATAATATTCCCGTGACCTCCAGCCACTTTCCGAACACAAAGCCCACGGCCCCCATGGCAAAGCCTGCCAGAGCCTCTCCCGGTCGGATCCTGTGTTTGGACTCCACTTTCTGAATCTTTGCCAGGGGAATCTCATCCAGGATGGTGCCGTCTCTTTGGTCAGCCGTGGTGGGCTCCCCCGGTCTTATCCAGGAGCGGACCCTAAGGAGCCTCTTGTGGGTGAGAAAGAGGCTGGTGGCTACCTGTTCAGGCTCTTGGAGCACTGACCGGGTGAGCTTCATGTGAGCCTCCACCACGTGGTGCTCCTTTAGGATCCTCTCACCTGGCTGGAGGGAGTTCTCCACCAGGGCTCTATAAAGGTCCATGGTCCTTTGGGCCAGGAGGCGCTGGAATGCCTTTTCCCGCAGATCCCCCCTGGCATGGGCCAGATGCAATCTTCTTATGTCTTCTCTTATCTCATCCATGGGATTCCGCATCCGGAAACCTCCCCGGCGAAAGCCCTTGGGCGTGAAGCCTGGGCATAAGCTGCACCAATATGGCCACAAAGATCACGAACCCCACGCAAAAGGCAAACCAAGGGTCGGACTCCACAATCAAGGCATCGTAGAGCAGCCATACCAGAAACGCGTACAGTATCAGGTTGGCCAAGATCTGTCCCAGCTTGTGCATGATTCCCTCCTGTTTGACCTGCACCCTATTACAGCTCTTGCAGGCTCAGGTTTTGACATCCCCAACTCACCTTGTTTCTCGGGACCAATACATCGTTTTGCCATCTCTTTGCCCAAGGGTCTCCAGCCAGGGCCAACCAGGCTCTTGAGGGCTGGGGGGCTTTGAGGCCCCCGAGCCGCCTGGCTCCTCGTACAGCCCGGGCTAGAGGTGCATGTTATCATGGAGCCACAACACATATACCAGTGCTGCAGCGCCCAGGGATATGATGAGAAGCACCATCCAGTAACCCAACATGCTTTCCCAGAGCCACTTCATTGTTCCACCTCCTCATCTCAAGATCAGGCTGCTGCCACTACCAGGGGCGGCACCCACTTGGGAACTGGTTTGCCGTGGGTGTACCTCACGGAAAAGATCACAAGGGAGACTATGAAAAGGCAAAGAAAGAGCATTTCTCCCAGGGTGAAGACCACGGCGAAGAAGGCCAGAAACTCTATCTGCTGGCCTGTGAGCACATAGATGAGCCTAAGAAGAGCCCCTGTGGTGGCCAGGATCAGAGAATAGCTAAGGATGTAACGGATGGCCGGTCCCCTGACAAAGGAAGTTGCTATGCTTCCGAACTGGGCACCGATCATGGCTCCCAGTATCAGGAAGAAGACCGCCATCATGTCCACATTGCCGCTCATGGTCTGCCGCAGGGCGCCGTACCCGCCCGAGACCACTATTTCCACCAGATCCGTTCCCACGCCTATGTGAGTGGTGGCGCCAATCACGTAAACCAGTGCAGGGACCCTTATGAAGCCTCCCCCAACACCGAAGAAACCGGCCAATACCCCTGTGGCTACCCCCACCAGCACTATGACCCACATGGAGATGACCACCCTGGCGTGGGTGCACTTGACTATGGGTAGAATGGGAATGGACTGGAACCAGATGTGGACTCTGGAGGTCTTGAGCTCTCTCCCCACCCTCTCCCCGTGTTCTGAGATCTCATGTATTTTCTTGTGAGCCCTGTGAGTCTCTATCTGGGTGTAAAGGAAGAGCCCGAACATTATGAGCACAGAGCCCGTCAAGAGGGCCGGCCCGGAGAGGCCTATGGACTTGGTGTAGTTCAGGAGCCTGACTCCCAGCTCCACCCCTAGCATGGTTCCTCCCACCATGGTCAGGGCCAAGGTCCAGTCTATGTTTCCCAACTGCCTATGGCGCACAGAGGAGATCACAGCCTTGCCGGCAATGTGGGTGGCGTCCACTCCAGAGGCCATGTAACCAGGGAAACCAAAGACGATGAGGGCAGGTGTGACCATGTATCCCCCACCAACACCTATGAAACCGCCCACGATCCCCACCGTGAATCCCGTGATCATCAAGAGAAAAATCGGGGCCTGAATTCCTGCTATGGCAAAATCAAACATGTTCACCTCCTCCTCAGTGGCCGTAGTGGTCTATCTTCCTAATCTTCATGCCCATGATATCGGTGAAACCCTCAGCCATGAGTCCCAGGCAAAGGCCCATGGCTATGACCACGGCCACGTTCCATACTCCTGACCAGGGATTGGTCTGAATTCCCTTGTGGATGAAGGTGTCCCTGTACTTGAAACCTTTTGACTCCTTGATCTCCCAGGGGATCAGCACCAGGAGTTTATCCCCGTCCAGCTTGGCCCGCTTTCCTGCCTCCACGATCTTCTTTTCTATGACCCCATTGGCTCCCTCTGGGAGCCTGTCACCTTTTTTCACGGGCACGGCAACCCTTCCCTCGATCTTCTTTTCTCCTGGCTGGATCTGGAGCACAGCGGGTTTTTCTTTGGTGGCTTCTTTGAAGGAGTTGGTGTTGATGGCGTACCCATCCAGCTTGCTCTGGTAGTAATACCATCGCACCATCTCGCCGGAGTTATAGGAATGGAGCACGAAATAGGACAAACCTATACTGGCTATGGTCCATACCACGAACTTGATCGTTCCCCTTGTCCTGTGATTGTTAGCCAAGGCTATCCCTCCCTTCTTGCAGTTTTGGTCCAGGCTTGCCAGGCAAGTGAACCCTTGATCTATTGTGGAGTGATTTTCATTGCATCCCCCCTTCCTTTTGGGTTTTGCCTTGAGGTTCAAAGGCCTTCGGCTTCCCTTGAAGCAAGGGGAGTGCCATGAGGCTTGGGGGGTGGAAAAGGGCCAAAAAGCGGCCTCTGGTGGCATGGGGGGCCAAGCTCTATTCATTGGTGGAAGAAAAGGGGCATGCAGGATTTCTTTACAGCCTGTAAAGCCCTGATGCAGCCTGCGGGGAATTCCCCCAAACGGGCAGGTCGATGTTTATCCTGGTTTCCCCCTCATTGCCTGCTGCTTTGCCCTGTGCTATATGGTGATCCCATGGTGTGGAGACGCGTGAGCCTCAGGGTTAGGATTCTGGTCTTGGTGGGAGCCATGGCCTCGGCGGCACTGGCTGGTGGGCTGGTGACAGTGCTGTACATGGTTTGGCTTGGATCTGTTCTTACCTCCATATCTGAAAAAGATGTTGTGGCCATGAGGATGGCCAGGGAACTGGAAATCTCTCTGGTCATGCAAAAGGGCTTTGCCACCTATTATGCCCAGGACAAAGATCCGCACTGGCTCACACAACTGGACCATTACAGAAACGGCTTCCAGCATTGGCTCACAAAGGCAATGGAGACCGCCGTTGACCAGGAGGACAGGAGGCTTCTGGAGAGGATCAGGGATGCTTACCTGCAGTACGACAGCCAGCGGGCAAGGGTCATAGAGCTTTACTCCAAGGGATTTGATCAGGAGGCCCTCTTTGTTCACAGATCCGTGCGCAACAAGTTCTTGGAAATAAGTGATCTGTGTGAGAGCTACAGCATGTTACACGAGAAGCACATGGAAGATGCCAGAGGCCAGATCTCCCGAAGGGCGGATTTCATAAACGATCTGGCCATGGCCACCATGCCAGGGGTGGTCCTCTTAGCTGCGGCCTTGGGATATGTGCTCTTGAGGCAGGTACTCGAGCCCATAAGGCGACTTGCCACTGAGTCCTGGACAGAGCCGGCCGGGGCCCCGGAGCCTGACGAGGTCAAGGCCCTCACCAGGAGGGTGAGGGGACTCATGGAGGATGTGGACCAGACAAGGCTCCAGCTGGAGCAGAGCCAGGAGCAACTGGTCAGATCCGAGAAGCTGGCCCTGGTGGGAAAGCTGGCAGCGGGCGTGGCACACTCCATCAGAAATCCTCTCACTTCGGTAAAGATGCGCATCTTCTCCCTGGAGAGGGGGCAGGGGCTCACACCACAGCAGAGGGAAGACCTCTCGGTTGTCTCGGAGGAGATCCGCCAGATAGACCACATCCTCCGGACTTTCCTCGAGTTCTCACGGCCTCCCAGGCTGAGAATGGAAAGGGTGAGTCCCTCCCAATTGGTGGACGGAGTAATTCACCTGCTGCGGGACAGATTCCGAGGATATGGGGTGGAACTCATGGTGGAGCGGGCAGAGCCCCTAGGGGAGATATATGTGGATCCTGACAGGCTCAAGGAGGTGCTGGTCAACCTCATGGTCAACGCCGCCGAGGCCATGGGAGCCAGAGGAGGAAGGATCACCATCAGGGAACGCCGGGAAAGCTCAGCGAGTGGACAAGCACTGGTTGTCTTGGAGGTAGAGGACAATGGGCCCGGCATTCCAGCCTCCATCCAGGACAAGGTGCTCCAGCCCTTTTTCAGCACCAAGGAAGAGGGCACGGGCCTGGGGCTGAGCATCGTGGCCCGCATAGTGGAAGAGCACGGAGGCTGGCTGGAGCTCAGATCCCAAGAGGGAGAGGGGGCCACTTTCATAATCAAGCTGCCGGCGAGGGAGGAGCCTTGGGTAACGTCCTGATTGTTGATGATGACCCCAGAGTCCGAGATAGCTTCGAGAGGCTGCTTGCTGCCGAGGGACATCGGGTGTTGACGGCTGCCACGGGCGAAGCGGCCCTGGAAATGGTCCGAGAGTCCATGCCTGATCTGGTTGTAATGGACCTGAGGCTTCCGGGCATGAACGGCCTGGAGACTTTTTTGGCCATGCGCGAGGTGGAGCCCAGGCTCCCGGTCATCATTATGACTGCTTTCGGCACCACAGAGACGGCCATAGAGGCCACGAAATTGGGGGCCTTTGATTACATCCTCAAGCCCTTCGAGATCCCGGAGATGCTCTCGCTCATCTCACAGGCCATAGAGGCAGGCAAGTTCATGCGCTCCAGGGTGGAAGTGGATCCCTCAAGCGGTTCCATGCCATCAGGGGAAGCCCTTGTGGGAAGAAGCAGGGCCATGCAGGAGGTGTACAAGGCCATTGGGCGCGTGGCTCCCACAGATGCCACGGTTCTCATCAGGGGAGAATCTGGAACGGGCAAGGAGCTTGTGGCAAGGGCCATTTACCAGCACAGCACAAGGGCCCACAGGCCCTTCCTGGTCATAAACTGCGTGGCCATTCCCGAGACCTTGCTGGAAAGCGAACTGTTTGGTTACGAGAGGGGTGCCTTTACAGGGGCCATGGCTCGCAAAGTGGGGAAGATAGAGCAGGCCAATCACGGGACTGTTTTCCTGGACGAGATAGGAGACATGCCCTTCAGCATTCAATCCAAGATCCTGAGGCTCTTGCAGGAAAGGAGCATAGAGAGGCTGGGAGGCAGGGAGCCCATCAGCGTGGATGTGCGGATAATAGCTGCCACCAACAGGGATCTGGAGGCTGCTCTGGCCGAGGGCAGGTTCAGGGATGATCTCTACTATCGCCTGAACGTGGTGACCCTGTGGCTGCCGCCTCTTAGGGATCGCACAGAGGACATCCCCCTTCTGGCAGATTATTTCTTGTGCCGTTTCGCAGGGGAGTTGGGCACCACCAATCCGGGCCTGACACCAGATGCACTGAAGGCCCTGAGAGCCCACCTCTGGCCCGGAAACGTAAGGGAACTGGCCAACACCCTGCAGAAAGCCCTCATCTTCAGCAGGGGTGCTCCCATCTCTGCCCGGGAGGTGTACCAGGCCATAGGGGCCACGGAGCCGACCGACAAGGGGCCGGATCAGGCATCCATAGAGGATGTCTTGAGGGCCTGGGTCAAGAGAACCATAGCCGAGGGCCCCCAGGAGGGCCTGTTCGAATGCCTCACCGAGAGGTTTGCCAGCCTGGTGATTAGGGAGGTCTTGAACCTGACCGGAGGAAATAGAAGCAGGGCCGCTAAGCTTCTGGGGCTTTCCAGGCCCACCCTGCAGGCCAAGATAGAGAAATACGGCCTGAGGATTCAGACCTCCGTGGAGGAGTGATTAAGGTGGCCCTGATGCAAAGGGAAAGCTGCCAAAGTTGGTTCGGGGTTGAAAAAAAACCAGCCTCCCCCTTGCTGCACGGGAAGATTCATGAACCACCTTTGACACCCTGTAAAGAGCTTTGGCACAGGCAAGGAGGCTCAAGACTTGCCAGATGGGCTGTTTGGGTCTTGGGGCCCTGGCACGGCCCTTGCGAAGGCTCAGCTTGGGGTCGGAGGAGAGCATTGAGCAGGCAGGTCAGAATCCTGGTTGCAGACAGAAACCGTCACGTGCGAGAGTTCCTGCAGAGGGAGCTGGCGGCCGAGGGCTTTTGCGTGGAGACAGCGGCAGACGGCCGGGAAGTGCTGGCCAGGATGGAGCTGCAGCCTCTTCCAGAGCTCTTGGTGCTGGATTTGGAACTGCCTTTTGTTGAGGGCTGCGAGGTGGCAGCTAGATTAAAACAAATGGGAGTAAGGATCCCCATCGTGGTGCACAGCTTACCTCCGCGATCCCCTCTGCCGTGTAGTGTGGAGGAAATAGGCCCTTTTGTGGAGAAAAGCGGAGAAAACATCCAGGGGCTCACCTGCATCATCTGGAAATCCCTCAGAGAGGCTTATCCCGGCCGCTTTCCTGCCCCACGGGGGCCCCAGGAGCCTTGGGATGATGCCCCGCCCGGAGCTCCTTGATCCATGCAGCAGAATCTTCCTTTGCAATGTTTTTCCTGGTATGTTTGCAGCAGGCTTTGTGCTTAGCAAAGAGACTTCCTGTAATGGGAAAGAACCTACCCAGAGGACTTTCCTTACCAGGAAGGGCCGTGGAGCCGGGATGCAGCCTTTCTCCATCTCCAGCCGCGACATGGTCGGGCCTGGCTTCTACAGATCCCTCAGGCGCAACATTCTGCTGGTCATAGTGCTGGTTTCCTTTGCCCCCTTGGTCCTGATAACCGGACTCATAGGCTATTTTTTCCACACCTCTTATCAGAGCAAGGTGGTGGCCCATTTGGTGGAGCTTGTGGAAAAGCACAAGCAGACCATAGACAGCTTTCTCTATGAGCGGCTCTCTGGCATAGCCCTCATTGCGCGCACCTTCGATTTTGAGCAACTCAGCAATGAGATGTTCCTCAGGGAGAAACTCTCAGCCCTTAGGGAGGAGTACGGGGGCATATTCGTGGACCTGGGGCTTGTGAGCGACCAGGGCATCCAGATAGCCTATGCAGGCCCCTTCGAGCTTCGCCGGGCCCTTTACTCAGAGGCGGACTGGTTCAAGAAGGCCATGCAGAGCCAGGTCTTCATTAGTGATGTTTTCACTGGCCTCAGGGGTATGCCCCATTTCATAGTGGCCGTAAAGAGGACTTACGGCTCCAGGGAGTGGATCCTGAGGGCCACCATAGATTTTGTGGCCTTCAACTCCCTCGTGGAGTCAACCAGAATGGGCACAACCGGATCGGCATTCATAGTCAATAGAGCCGGAGAGTTCCAGACAAGGCCTCGTTTAGAGAAGTTCGTGCACAAGGAGATGATAATCCAGTTTCTGTCCAGCCCATCCCTCAAGGAGCGTGTGGCTGTCCTGGAGCAGGGTGATCCCTCGGGCCGAAAGTTTCTTTATGTGATGACACCCCTCAAGAATGGTGAGTGGATATTGGTATACCAGCAGGACGAAGACGACGCCTTTGCCGACCTGTACAGGGCCAGAAGATGGGCCTTTGCCATAGTGCTTCTGGGGGGCATAGGAATAGTGGCCACATCCATTGCTCTTTCCCGGCGCATGGTGCACCGCATAGAGCGGGCAGACAGGGAAAAGGAGATGATGAACGAGCAGGTGATAGAGGCCGGGAAGCTGGCTTCAGTGGGAGAGCTGGCAGCGGGAATAGCACACGAGATCAACAACCCCGTGGCCATAATGGTGGAGGAGGCCGGCTGGATAGAAGATCTTCTGGAGGATGAGGAGTTTCGCTCCAGCGCCAATCTGGAGGAATTCCGAAGGGCGGTTCGCCAGATCCAGACCCAGGGTAGGCGTTGCAAAGAGATAACACACAAGCTCTTGAGCTTTGCCCGCAAGACAGACCCCAAGCTCAAAGAAGTGAACATGAACGAGCTGGTCCAGGAGATGGCGGCTCTCTGCGAGCAAAGGGCTCGCTTCAGCAACGTGCGCATAGAGTTGCATCTGGATCCGGAGCTTCCCCTCATATGCGCATCTCCTTCAGAGATGCAGCAGGTGTTCCTGAACCTCATCAACAACGCCCTGGATGCCATGGAGAAAACAGGAGGCAAGATAGACATAACCACGCGCCTGGACGGAGACAGTGTGGTGGTGGATGTGGCTGATACAGGGGCGGGCATCCCCCAGGCCAATCTTCAGAGAATCTTTGATCCATTTTTTACCACCAAGCCTGTGGGCAAGGGAACTGGTTTGGGGCTTTCCATCTGCTATGGTATCATCCACAAAATGGGAGGCGAGATCAGCGTGCAAAGCGCTGTGGGGGTAGGCACGGTGTTCCATGTCCGACTTCCTCTTCCCAGAGGGCAGGCGGGCTCGCCGTGCGCATGAGGCTGCGAGGCTGGATCCGGGAGATGAAGGAGGAGAGTCATGGCAGGTGCGGTTGTGATGCTTGTGGATGACGAGGTTCCCTTTGTGGAGACCATGACCAAGCGCCTCACCAGGAGGAATCTCACGGTGTTGGCTGCATTCAGCGGGCCCGAGGCGCTCAAGAAGCTGGATGAGACCCATAACGTGGACGTGGTCATCCTGGACGTGAAGATGCCTGGAATGGACGGCATAGAGACGCTGCGGGAGATCAAGCGCCAGCATCCTCTGGTAGAGGTGATCATGCTCACCGGGCATGCCACGGTGGAGACTGCCATAGAGGGGATGAAGCTGGGGGCCTTCGACTATCTCATGAAGCCCTGCGAGGTGGAGCAGCTTTTGGCCAAGGTGGAGGAGGCCAAGGCCAAAAAGAGCCAGCACGAAAGAAAAATAATGGAAGCCCGCATGAAGGAGATCACCTCCAGGCGGGGATACGATTGAGGGCAGAGCCATGGGCGATTCGGGCCCAGCTCATGAAGCTCCTATTCGCCTGCTTCTGGTGGACGACGAGGAGGGCTACGTGCATGTCCTGGCCAAGCGACTGGGCAGGCGCAAGATCCAGGTGACCCCGGCTCTGAGCGGCCAGGAGGGGATTCAACAGCTTCGCCGCCAGGATTTTGATGTGGCCGTGCTGGACCTCAAGATGGAGGACATGGACGGCATAGAAGTGCTTCGCATATTCAAGCGAATGGACCCTGAGATGCCGGTAATCATGCTCACGGGCCACGGTTCAGAGAAGGCAGCCCGTGAGGGCCTGGAGCTTGGTGCCTTTGACTACCTCACCAAGCCGTGCGATCTGGAGGAACTATTGACCAAGATTCGCGAGGCCTGCCGGAGGGGAGGTGAGGGTAGTGGGTGATTTGGGAGTCTTGTTGGTGGATGACGAACTGGAATTCCTGGAGACCCTGGAGAAGAGGCTCCGCAGGCGAAACATGCAGGTCAGCATTGCCACAAGCGGGGAACAGGCCCTGGAGGTGCTGGGGCAGAGGACCCCTGATGTGGTGGTGCTGGACGTGAAGATGCCTGGAATGGATGGCATAGAGACCCTGCGGGAGATAAAGCGGAGGGCCCCTCTGGTGGAAGTGGTAATGTTGACCGGGCATGCCAATGTGGAGGTGGCCATCCAGGGCATGGAGATGGGCGCCTTCGACTATCTCATGAAACCAGTGGACATAGACGAGCTGGTGTACAAGCTCCAGGATGCCCACCGGAGAAAGAGTCTTCAGGAGGAGAGGATCCGGGAGCTGGAGGACAAAGGCAGGCTTTCCGGGCCAGGCCCAGGCGGCTAGAGACCGTATCCATCGGGTGTTGGCCTGCGCTGAAGCTGAGATCTGGCGGAGCAAAAGGAGGTGTGATGCAGATGCGGAAATGGAAGGCGGTTTACAGGATGTTGGTTGCGGCAGCGATCGCCCACGCCCGGTGGGAAAAGGAGATGTCAGACAACCTTTTTCGCAGCAAAAGAAGGCTCTTGCTGCTTGCGGCCCTAGGAGGTGGGGCAGCCCTTGTCTCGGTGGCCCTGGCCTCTGATTTACCCAAGGTGCTGGGCGGCAAGGAGGCCTACACGCCCTCTTTCTACACTCCCACCACCTTTCTGGTGTCCACTGTCATAGGTCTTTGTGCAGGGCTCATAACAGGAGCCATAGGAGCCGGCGGAGGCTTCATCATAACCCCTGCTTTGATGAGCGCCGGGGTGAAGGGAATCCTGGCTGTGGGCACAGACCTTTTTCATATCTTCGCCAAGGCCATCATGGGCACGGTGGTGCACAAGAAGCTGGGAAACGTCTCGGTGAGCCTGGCCATAGCCTTTCTGGTGGGATCTGTCCTGGGGGCCACCGGGGGCGGACTCATAAACAGGGCCCTTTATGAGACAAACCCGGTCTTGAGCGATACCTTCATCAGCGTGGTTTACGTGCTTCTGCTGGGGTTTTTGGGGATTTACTCCCTGATGGACTTCCTGAAGCTAAGAAGGATGGGAGATCAGGTGGGTCCACATCACGGGGAGAGTCCCCATGGAGCTGAGGCGGCAAAGGCGGACAAGGGACTTCCGGCCAAGCTCCAGGCAGCCCGCATTCCACCCATGCTTACCTTTGACGAGGACCTGGTGCCTGGAGGCAAGAGAATCCCAGCCCTCTTCGTGGCCATATGTGGGGCAGTGGTTGGGTTCGTGGCCTCCATCATGGGGGTGGGAGGAGGTTTTCTGACCTTCCCCATGTTCGTGTACATACTCGGGGTTTCCTCCTTCACCACCGTGGGCACTGACGTCCTGCAGATCATATTCACGGCTGGCTACGCTGCCATAAGCCAGTATGTGATCTACGGTTTTATCTTCTACACCCTGGCCATGGGCATGCTGCTGGGTTCACTCATAGGGATACAACTGGGGGCCATGACCACCAAGGTGGTAAAGGGAATATACATCAGGGGATTCTATGCCACCGCGGTCTTGGCCGGTTTCATAAACAGGCTCTTCGCCCTTCCCAAACAGCTTAGGGAAATGGAGATCCTGGACATTTCCAAGGGAAGCGTGGATCTCATTTCCAGCGTGGGCAACTGGGTCTTCTTCATAGTGGTGGGGATCTTTGCCTTCTGGGTCATCAGCAAGTTCGTAAGCAATATCCGTGTGCTCAAAGGGGAGGGCTGAAAAATGGTGGTGGTAAACAAGAAACAATTCAGGATAGGGATTTTTATGACCATTAGCTTTTTCGTGGTGCTCTTTATCATGTTCTCTCCACTTTTCGGCGGTAAGAACGCCTTTGAGGCAGCAGATGACTTCTTCAACTCCATAGCCAAAGGATCCACTTATTACATGGAGGATCTAAGAAAGACTGCAGAGAAGTTCAAAGGAAGGCTGATAGAGGTCCATATCAAGCTGGGGGATGCCAAGGCCGCTTCCTCAACAGCTGTTATGCTAAAGAAGGCAGGGCTCTTGGTGGAGGAGTCCGCACAGCAATTGAGAGCCGCAGGTGAGCTCTTCAAGGTAACCCAGGCGGCCATCCAGGACTCAGAGAACATGTTCCACAACAAGGGACAGGAGGTCTCCAGCCGGTACGGTTTGCCTGAGAAGGAGGCCCTTTACCTTTGGTGGACGGCATTTAGGGAAATAGAAAAGGACCTCAAGCGCCAGAAGAAGTTCGAGGAGGCGTCCTGGCTTTCTACTGTCTCCAAGAAGGCACTGGAGGTGGGCTACAATTTCTACGGCATCCAGGCCAAGAGTGCTTCTGCCACAGCAGGAGGCCTGGCTTTTTCACTGGTTTTTTACGTGCTCTACACCTTGTGGTGGGGTTATGCCATCCTGTTTTTGTGTGAGGGGCTGGGCCTCGAGATGAAGCCTGGGGGCAAAAAAGAGGTCTGAGGGTGATTTTGGGGGGGGTAGGCTCTTGGGCCCCTTAATGTGGCCCTGGCCCTCCTCCCTTGGTGCCTTGCCTGAAAAGAGTCTCCTCTCAGGGGTTTAGCATGTCAGCCCTGGTGAAGTTGTTCAACAAGATCCTGCCTCGCAGCAGGAGAGAAGAAAGTCTGCCCTCTGATCCCGAGAGCCTAAGAGCAGCATTTCGCTCCAGGTACCACAGCTTCAGATTGCTTCTCACGGCCAATACCAGGGCCCTGGAGACAATGAGCGATATGGAGATGGCTGCCAGGGGGGACCGTCCCTTTGGCATGTCCTTCATCAGGGCCAATGTAACGGCAGTCACGGTGAATGTGTTTCGCATCATAAAGCATCTGGACGAGCTGGCCCCCGGCAAGTACAGGGCGCTTTTTGCCAGATTCCGTGAGATACAGGAAAGAATTGACCGGGAGATGGCTCCTCATGAAATTCCTCTGGCCCATAGATTGGTCTACTCGCTCCAGGAAGTGGACAGGCACATGGCGGATCTCGTGGGGAGCAAGATGGCCAACCTGGGAGAGGTAAGAAACCGCATGGGGCTGAAGGTGCCCCCTGGCTTTGTGATCTCCACCCTTGCTTACAGGCGCTTCATGGATGAGAACGATCTTCAGGCAGAGATAGACAGGAGGCTTCAGGCCACAGAGCTTCAGGACATGGCCGACCTTTATGGGCTCAGCGCATCCATCCAGCAACTTATCCTGAGGTGTCCGGTTCCAGGGGATGTGGCAGATGCCATACAGGATGCTTATGGGAAGCTGGAGGCCGAGGCTGGAGAGGGCATCACGGTGTCCATGAGAAGCAGCGCCCTGGCCGAGGACTCGGCTGGCACTTCCTTTGCGGGCCAGTACCGATCCATCTTGAATGTCAGCAGGGATAGCCTCCTGGAGGCCTACAAGGAGATCCTGGCCAGCAAGTACAGCGTTCAAGCCATGGCTTACAGGCAAGGCAGGGGGATTCGGGACGAGGACGTGGCCATGTGCGTTGGCTGCATGGCCATGGTGAAGGCAAGGGCCAGCGGGGTCATGTACTCTCGCGCCCCGCTGAACATAAGGGATCTCTCGGTGCACATAAACTCTGCCTGGGGGCTTCCCAAGTCCGTTGTGGATGGGAGTGTGACTCCTGATCTGTTTGTTGTGGCCAGGGAGCCTGAGCTGGCCCTGGTGCGAGAGGAGATAAGGCGCAAGGAGAGGGCCTTCGTGTGTTATCCCCAGGAGGGGGTCTGCAGGCTGGATCTCACAGGAGAAGAGGCCATGGCTCCGTCTCTTACCCGGGACCAAGCCCTGGAGCTGGCCCTGGTGGCCATCAGACTGGAGGAACACTATGGAGTTCCCCAGGACATAGAATGGGCCCTGGGAGAGGACGGTTCCCTTTATGTCTTGCAGTGTAGACCCCTGAAACAGATGCAAGGCAAAGCACTGGAAGAGCCGTGGGAGGGCACAAGGCTGCTCGGGGTGAGCCCTCTTTTGGCCGGCGGAGCCACGGCCAGCCCGGGAGTGGGGGCCGGTCCAGTCTTCAAGGTGAAAAAGGATGCAGACCTCTTGAGATTCCCGGAGGGGGCGGTTCTGGTGGCCTCACAGGCCCTGCCCAGATGGGCCGCGGTATTGAGCCGGGCTGCGGCCGTGGTAACGGAGCAGGGTAGCGTTACAGGGCACCTGGCCAATGTGGCCAGGGAGTTCGGGGTGCCGGCCTTGTTGGGTCTTTCCAATGCCATGACGGTCCTGGAGGATGGGATGCTGGTGACCGTGGATGCCGAGGGTCTCAGGGTCTACCAGGGCCAGGTGGAGGGGCTCTTGGAAAGGCAACCCAAGGGCCCAAGCCTCATGGAAGGGAGCCCTGTGCACATGGTATTGAGGAGGGTCATGGAGCACATAGTTCCCCTTAACCTCATAGATCCGGACAGCCCCTTGTTCAAAGCCGAGCGCTGCCAGACTCTCCATGATATAACCCGTTTTGCCCACGAGAAGTCGGTGGAGGAGATGTTCAATTTTGGCAAGGCCCATCGCTTCACAGAGCGCACCAGCAAACAGCTTTTGTGTCAGGTGCCCATGCAGTGGTGGATCCTGGACCTGGAGGATGGCATATCCCACGAGGCACAGGGCAGGTACGTGAAACTGGAGCAGATCCGCTCCATTCCCATGCTGGCTCTTTGGGAGGGCATAACGGCGGTGGCCTGGGAAGGGCCCCCACCAGTGGATGCCAGGGGGTTCATGTCAGTGATGGTCCAGGCCACTTCCAACCCTGCCTTGGACCCATCCATGCAGTCCCCCTACGCCAACAGGAACTACTTTATGATCTCCCGCAATTACTGCAGCCTGAATTCGCGCTTCGGATTTCACTTCTCGGCAGTGGAGACCCTGGTGGGAGAGCGCCCTCCCGAGAACTACATAAGCTTCCAGTTCAAGGGAGGGGCGGCGGATTTTCCCAGAAGGGTGGCCAGAGCGGTCTTTGTGGCAGACATCCTAAGAGGATACGGTTTCAGGGCCGAGGTGAAGGAGGACGCTGTGTTCGCCCGCCTGGACGGCGGGGAGGAGTCCTTCATGTGCCATAGGCTAAAAGTTCTGGGCTATCTGATAATCCACACCAGACAACTGGACATGGTCATGGCCAACCAGGCCGCGTACCAAAGACAAAGAGAGAAGATCCTTTCAGATCTGCAAGGGCTGGCTTAGCTTCCTGTTAACCGGAAGGGGGAAGGCCCTCAGGATTCAACCCTGAGAGGGGAAGGTTCTCCTTTGCCTGGGTCTCAGTCCTCAGGGGGATGGACGAAATTGGAGGTTCCCGCTAACTCCAGCAAAGGCCTCCATCCGCTGCACCAGCCCACAGCCGCCAGCAGTCCCGCCAGGTCCATTTCTGTTTCGGTGCCTCTGAATTCCCACCTGAAAGAGCGGCAGTAACGGGTGACCCGCTCCAGAATCTCTGATACCAGCTCCAGATTAGCCTGGTAATCTCCTCTGGCATGGCCTGTTTCAGAAAGCAGGTGAGGCCGACACCTCAGCACAGAGGCATTTCCCAGACATTTACCGCAGATCATGTCTTTCCAGAAGGGCCATGTGCGGCGGGAAATATCTCTTATGGTGGTATGATCCCGGCCCTTTTCAAACAATTGGGAACTAGCCATGCCGGGGGAGCGTGGTCCCAAGCCCATCTCACACATGGGGCATGGGCCTCTGTCCCTCAACCTCAGGGTGGCCCTGGAAAACCTGCTAGGGCCGCGAACCTTCAGAAAGGCAGATGCCCTGCTCATGAGATCCTCATAGAGAACAGCCGGACCATGCAAGTAGCCTTGCCGGAAAGAGCTCTCCACGAAGATGGCACCCCAGGCGTGCCTCTGGCACATGCCCCATGCCTTTCTAAGCTTTTCACGCACAAAGGGGCTCATGATGCTGCCCTGAATATACCACCAAAGGTAATGTATCTCGCCGTTGGAAAGATTCAGAACCCCAGGGAAATGGGTTCTGGAATTCCCAAACTCTTCCTCTTTCATGATCTCCATGGGTTCCTGTGCGGGCCCTGCTATGGGCTGTGCTTCGTTCAATGGGTCGTTTCCAGGGATTTCAGGCACTGTTTAAGACTAATGCCTATGGCTTCCAGGCTGGACCTCCTGGCTTCCAACAGAACTCTTCTCTCTTTTACTGCCTCTTGGCTTTTTTGCTTCAGCTCCAGGGTGTGGCTTATGGCCTTCTCTATGCCTTCCCTGGTGGTATCTATGTTAAGGCCCAGTTCCCATCTGAACTGCAGGTGGCTGTTTTGAAGCCTCTGTGTGAAGTCAGCCCTGACTCTTCCGCAATTGCGGTCTATTATCTCGGGGAGCTTTCGCTTGAGATCCCGAAGGATCATCTTCTGGGAGATGTTTTTGGGAAGCAGGGAGCGGGAAAGAAAACGAAGGGTGCCCTCCAGGTCGAAGAACTTGGGGGGATCTCCGACCATGTAGTACAGGCCAGTTTGGGAATCCAAGGATTCCATGGTCTTGAACCTTTCCAAGGAAAGATCGAACAGCCCGGAGGAGATATCAAGTATCTCCTGTATTATCTGGTTGATCTTGCCTGAGAAGCGGGAAGCCACCTGGGCGTACTGGTCGTCCAGCTTGGCGTTTTCCTTCTCCAGCCACTTGTCGAACTCCTGGACGATTCTCTCGTGCACATATTTCTCTATGGCCTCTGCATATTGGGAGGAGGTCAATCCCTTTTTCTCCTGGTGTGCCTTGTCCAGCCCTTCAATCATCTTGGCGACTTCCGTGCGGTGAAACCTTTCCAGGTCCAGGTCCAACTCTTGTATGAGACGTTTGATCTCGCCCTCGAAGAGCACTCTTGCGTCGAAGGCGTCCTGATCTATTCTTTTCATCTCCTCCTGGAATCTCCTAAGCTTCTCTTCCAGGACCTGAACGGGGGTCTCAAGAGCCTTGAGCTCCAGTTCCAGGGCGAACTTCTCTTCACCCAAAACCCTGAGGGCCTGATCTGCGCCAGAGCGTAGCACCTCTCTTCCCTTTTCTCGCATCAAGAAATCCCCCAGGATAAGTTCCAGTCTAGGCAGACAGCTCTCCTCCAGCGCTGCTGGATCCCCCTGTTGTTTGGCATTGAGGGCCATCCTGGCCGAAAGAGGGTGCACTTCCACGGAATCCACACCCAGAACCTTTTCAATCACATTGCGGCTGAATTCCATGGACTCCAAGCGCTCGTGGCTGTCCAGACGGTCCACCTTGTTCTGCACAAAAAAGACCTTCCGGATGGACTGGCGCACATCCTTCAAGAAAGCCAGTTCAGACTGGCTTATGGGTGGGTCAGCCGCCAGGAGGAATATAGCAGCATCGGCCTTAGGTATGAAGTTGTATGTGACCTCGGTATTGTTGGCAAAGACGGAACCAACCCCGGGTGTATCCACCAGGAATACGCCCTCCTGTAAGAAGGAAGAGGGGTAGGTGACCTCCACCCTCTTGACTCCTTTTTCGTTTCCAGGGTTTCCCCTCTCTGTTACATAGAAAGCCAGATCCTCCATGGAGATCTCCGTTACCCGACCATCCTGGAAGATCACCTCCACGCGCTGTTCATTGCCGTATTTCATCATGGTGACAATGGATGTGAGAGGCACCACGGCAGTGGGTAAAAGAGGCTCCCCCAGGAGGGCGTTTATGAAGGTGGTCTTACCTCTTTTGAATTCCCCCAGGACTACGAGGTAGAAACGGTTCTCCTTGATCTTCTGGGAAATCTCTTCCAGAGACTCAGCGGCCTTCTTGTTACCCCCGTGCAGTGCGAAACTCTTGAGTTCTTCCACACCCCAAAGCAGGTTCTTGCGAAGCTCCTTGTACTGGTCCAGCATTAATAGGCTCCCTCAGCTTGAGCAAAAGACTACATAGATCAAAAGACCCCCGAGCGCTGGTGGGGGTCCAAAACAAAACCCCACCGGGTGGACCCGTGTGGGGTAGGTTCATTTCTGACTCCTACCCCGGAGAGACTCCTTTTCGGGTAGAAGTCATCAGCCTGCTTTGCTACAGGCGATTAACGGCGGACTTCATCGCCCTTTGAGAAGTTTTTGTAGCATGTAAAGAGCAGAAATGTCAAGCTTTGTTACCTTGGGAGCAGATCGCCTCAGAGCTCTCCCCCTGGGTCTTGGGAAGTTTCTGATCCTGAAAAATAAGCTTATAAAGGTCCATACCGTGACTGGTTGCCAATGGTTTGCCCTCCACGAGTTTGAAGGTACGGGTTCCATCACATTCTCTTTGGGCCCTCAAGAAAATAACATTCGAGCATTCTCTGTCAAAGTACCTCCTTGCGAACTCGTAGAGATGGGTGACGAAGAATACCTTGACTCCACTTTCCAGAAGCCCGTTGACTATTTCCCAGGCTATCTCTGACCCCTCATGCTCATTGGTGGTCCCGAAAGATTCATTAAAAAGGACCATGGAACCTGGGCCAAGAGCCTCCACGATACTGCTCATGCGTGCCAGTTCCTCGTCCAGCTTGCCGCTTTTCATGCTGGAGTCCTCTTGCTTCTTGTAATGAGTAAACAGACCCGTAGAGAGTTCTGCTGAAAAAGACTCGGCGGGCACGAACATGCCGCTTTGCATCATGAGCTGGGATATTCCCAAACTTCTTAGGAAGGTGGACTTGCCACCCTGATTTGCTCCTGTGATGATTACCAGATCCTTTCCTTGTGCAACCATATCATTGCCCACCACCTTTTGACCCATCTGGAGGGCCAAACAGGGGTCATAAAGGCCTTTAAATCGCATGCTGCGGGTGCCTGTGGGGAAAAGCTCCGGGAAAGCAATGGGTTCCCCCAGTCTCTCCAAGGCATGGGCCAGGTTGAGACATCCCACATAGAAAGCCAGCTCCCTTTGGAGCGCCTTCCAGAAGGCCTCCACATGATCTGCTGCCTGCGCCACAGCATTGGCTGCCCTGGCGATACCCTTGTTTCTCAGCTCCCCCAAGGCCATGGCTCCGGAATCATCTCTGGGATGCAGTGAAAAGGAGTAATTACGGGACTTCCACCGACCGACCACAGAGGCCAGCCAACCACTTTTTTGTGTCAAAGGCCTTCGCAAAACATAATTGCAGCCTTCATTACCAGGTCCTAGCTGTGCACTCACCAACACACCTTGCCGAAACCTGAGCATTTGGACATGATCCCTTAAGCAGGCCAGGTAATCTGGCTGAAGTTCGGTTTGCAACATAGCCATGAAACGACAGAAACCTTGGGATTGGAATCGGTGTGCATGTTTTAAAGCTATTTCTCTCATGGCCTCCAGAGAGCCAAGGTAGAACTCCAGCATTCCCCTGGCCCCGCTGAGGATACTGTCAGGGAAGGAACCGTATTTGCCGAGCCAGAGTCTCCTTCTGCCCTCCAGGGCCTGAAGCGCCACCCTGTACATATCCCGGACCACCTCCGGGTTGTTCAGACAATCCTTTAGGACAGCCTGTCTAAACAAGATCTCCACTGGGTCGCCAGCTTGTGAAAGAAGGGCCTGCTTGACTATTCTCAAGATGGACTCATCACCCTGTGCCATGGTCTCTAGCAGGATATGGAGACCCAGGTCTTGCATCAGCTCCAGGGTGTGAGCCGGCAATGGTTTTTCAAACTCAAGATCCCTGTAGGGGTGCATAAGAAAAACCTTCATTTGCTTATCCGATCTTTTATCTGCTGGTAGGTAAGTCCATGTTTGCGTGCTATGGACAGGGCGTAGGCCAGACCGTCGGCCGGTTTCCTGAGGATTTTGAAGGTTCTGATGGAGGGATCCTCAGGATCCACGGTCCCGGTCATGCTCACAATCTTCTCGCCCATGCACGAGAGTTGTTCAAGGAAGGTCACCCATACACACAGACAATCAAGCTCCGTTATCTTTTTCATGATGCTTCTGCCAAGAAAAAGTGCATCATGGAGCGTAGTGGAAGAGAAAACCTCATTGAGGACAAGGAGGCTATCGGGTCCTGCCCTGGATAGCAATTCACGCATTCTGACCAGATCGTCTTGAAGTCTTCCCCGCAGGTCTTCAACCCTTTCTTCTCTCTGGAAATGAGTAAAGATCCGGTCGCAGAGAAAAAGAACAGCCTTCCTAGCAGGAACCGGGCAGCCCAAGGCGGCTAGGTAGTGAAGCTGCCCGAACATCCTGGCAAAGGTGGTCTTGCCGCCCTGGTTGGGACCCGTGACCACCATCACCCGCTCAGCTCCGGCCAGGTAATAGTCATTACAAACCACTGGCCTTTGCTCTTTGCGCAAAACCCTGGCCAAGGCCAAGTCAAATCCCTCTATTACCTGCTCCTCTTTGCTTCGTGTGCTTACTTGAGGATAAGAAAAGGGCAGTCCCCCGCGTTTGAAGTCTTCAACAAAATTCAAATAGGCCAGGTAAAACTGCACCTCTCGGTCGAAACGCTCTATAACCTCGTCCATGAAATCGTAATGTTGCTTGCAGAATCGCTCAAGTCTAGAGAAAGGCTCTGGGAAGAGTCGGGCGACAAACTCAAGGATCTTAGCCTCTACATGATTCATTCCCCCTCCGTCCCTAGGGGGAGGGACATACTGCTTGACAACCCCCTGCCTGAATTTCTCGAAGGTCTCTTCGATCTCCCTAGTGTAATCGGGCTCTGCCTGGTAAGCTTTTACTATAAATCTACCGGGATGAATGATGATGGAGTATCTGAGGCCTGCAAGTGCTTGCCTGACGCTTCGAGCCTCCTTGAGCAGGACTCCAAAGCCCGGAGAGTTCACATACTGCCGGAGGTATTCCCGAAACCTTCTAAGACCCGTGGAGATAAGTTCCACTTGGCTAAGGCCTTCTTGCAGCTTCTCTACGGCCTCACAATAGGTCAAAGCTGACTCCAGAAACCAGCCCCTCTTTTGGTCCTCGTATTGAAGTTTCTCAAGCATCCTCATATGGCGTTTCACCCGGCTCATCTTCTCGCCAAATGAAACGATGTTGTCCATGACAAGGGGCTTTTCAAGATCTCTGAAGATCTCCTGTCGATATCTGATTTGCCTTTCATCTCCAAGAGGCGTGTAATAGTAAGGTTTGAGGTCGTATTCTTTCTTTGGTTCGCATATGGCCTCGACCAGTTGATCCAGATTCAGATCCTCGAAGGATTCAGGTTGCTTCCCTTGTTCTCCAAACATGCCTCCAGGCACTAAAATGCTATGGAAGCTCAAGGCCTGATCCCCGTTGGGAGCGCAATCTGCCCTTTTGGCACATCCTGCCACGGTGGGAGAAATGATCATCTTGTCCCCTGCCTCCATGACCTGACCCAAAAAAAAACTCCTGCCGCACCTCGGTCTCGGCAGGAGCCTTTTGTTTTACCCACGAGACCCCTGCCGCAACCCAAGCAGGAGTCATCAGTCCTTCCTAGGGACGTTTTCTAGGCGGACTCCATCGCCCTTTATCCTTTCACACCAAAGGATCCTAACAAATCAGGCCCTAAGGGTCAACAGCGTTATTCTTGGGTTATTCTTTCATCTTTGGATAACGGGCGGGCCCCAAGCCCGGCCGCTATCCAATAGCATGAAGACCCATGAGGAGAAACTGCTCCTGAGAAAACTGGCGGGTCAAAAGGCGGCCTTGAGTTTTTCCAGATGCGCCCTAAGTTCTTCTGGCAGACGCTTTCCAAACTGGGAATAGAAGCTCTCGGCCTCCTCAACCTCTTTGCGCCATTCCTGGGGCTTTACCTCCAGGAGCCTTTCCAGGCTCTTGGGATCCATATTAAGGCCATCCAGGCACAGGTCTTGGGGCCTGGGCAGGAGTCCTATGGGAGTCTCAACTGCTGAAGCTTTTCCCTTTATTCTGTCTATGATCCACTTGATGACCCTGGTATTTTCCCTGAATCCGGGCCATATGAATTGGCCCTTTTCATCTTTCTGAAACCAGTTGACGGAGTAGATCTTGGGGGGGCGGCTCAGCTTCTTACCCATTTCCAGCCAGTGGCGGAAATAATCGGCCATGTTGTAACCGGCGAAGGGAAGCATGGCCATGGGGTCGCGGCGCACTACTCCTACCTTGCCTATGGCTGCAGTGGTTGTCTCAGAGCCGTTGATGGAGGCCTTGAAGACCCCATGGGTCCAGTCAAAGCTTTCTGTGACAAGGGGGATGGTGTCTGAGCGGCGACCTCCGAATATTATTGCCGAGACAGGCACACCGGCGGGGTTATCGAATTCCGGGGAGAGGGTGGGGCAGTTGTAAAGGGAGACCGTGAATCTGGAGTTGGGATGTGCGGCGGGCTTGCCCGATGCCGGATCATAGGGGTTGCCCTGCCAGTCCTCCAGCTCGGATGGCATTTCACCCAGGCCTTCCCACCATGGGGAGTTGGTCTTCACATCCAGGGCAGTATTGGTGAAAAGGGTGGGATACCACTTGTCGTTTTCAAGGGTTCGCATCATGTTGGGATTGGTCTTGTACGAGGTGCCTGGGGCAACTCCGAAAAATCCACTTTCCGGATTTATGGCATAGAGCCTTCCATCCGGCCCTGGGTTGATCCATGCTATGTCGTCTCCCAAGGTGGTGACTTTGTAACCCTCCAAGATGGGATCCAGCATGGCCAGGTTGGTCTTGCCGCATGCCGATGGAAAAGCTCCCAGGATGTAGGTCATATCTCCATCTGGGTCTTCCACGCCCATGATGATCATGTGCTCGGCCAGCCAGCCCTCCCTGTATCCCTGGTGGGAGGCAATGCGCAAGGAGAAGCATTTCTTCCCCAGAAGGGCATTTCCTCCATAACCAGATCCTATGCTCATGACAAGATTCTCTTGAGGGAAATGCATTATGAAACGTCTTTGGGGATCCAGATCTCCTATGGAATGCAAACCCTTTACAAAATCTTCCGAGTCTCCGATACGTTCATAGGTGCGCTGCCCAGCCCTGGTCATGATGCACATGCTCACCACAACATAGATGGAGTCGGTTATCTGAATGCAGGGCTTGGCATAGGGGGAGTCGGGATGTCCCATCATGTACGGGATCACGTAAAGGGTCCTGCCTTTCATGCAGCCTTCGAACAGGCCGTAAAGCAATTTTTTTGCTTCTCCTGGCTCCATCCAGTTGTTGTTGGGACCTGTCTCCTCCTTGGTGGGCAGACAAACGAAGGTGAGCTGTTCTGTGCGGGCCACATCTGTGGGATGGCTTCTGTGCAAATAGGACTTGGGGAAGACCTTGTGGTTTAGTTCCCTGAAGGTGAGGTGGGGACCTGTGTGCTCCACGGTCATGGCTATTTCCATGAGGCCCCTAAGTTCTTCTTCGGTGCCTTTGACCCAATGTATCTTGTCAGGCTTTGTAAGCCTGGCCTGCTCCTCCACCCAACGTTCCACAGCCTTCGGCATCACCAACCTCCTCATCCCATGTTTCTTGTATCCGCATCCTACAGGGTGCGGGTCTAACCTGCCCCGGGAAACCAGGCAGGGCTTTTAAAATTGAAATATCAGGCCTCCAACATAAGATCAAAAAAACCTGCCCAGGTCTTTTGCTCCCAACAAAAGAGAATCCTCTGGCTTTGAGAACTGTTTTCTTAAGTTTTCTGAAATCTTCCATGGCTTGCAAATGATCCAGGCTCTTTAAGCTTGGCTTAGAGGGAGGAATCTGGGCAGCAAAGTCGTCTTGGAGCTTCTTGTTCCAGGCTCATCTCTTGCGGGCTGCCACGAAATCTGCCACTGCCAGCAAAGCGGCTTTGGCTTTGGAAGGCGGAAGCTCCACGAGGCTGGCCTTGGCCTCTTTCACGAATCGCAGGGCCATCTGCTGGGTATACTGGAGGCCGTCGTAGTTTTGAACGGTCTCGAGAATCTCGTGCACTTCTTTCTGGCTTGCGGATCTGGCCCTTATCACCTCAGTTAGTCTATTTCTTTCCGCAGCCGTACAACGACCCAAGGTGCGGATGATGGGGAGCGTCACCTTCCCTTCCTGAATATCCTTCCCCACGGTCTTTCCCAGCTCCTCCTCCTCTGCAGCATAATCCAAGACATCGTCCACAAGCTGAAATGCCACCCCCAGATTCATTCCGAACAATGAAAGAGGTTCCTCCCACTGGGGCTTTTCCCCCAGTATGGGCCCCAGGCGGCAGGCGGCCGCGATCAAGACCGCTGTCTTGTCCCTCACAATGGCCAGGTAATCATCTTCGCCTATGTTCGGATCCCCGCTCTTGGCCAGCTCCAGTATTTCCCCCTCGGCCAGCTGGTTGCAGGCCTTGCTCATGAGCTCCAGAATCCTGATGTCCCCGTGCTCCACCATCATGCAGAAAGAACGGGTAAAGAGAAAATCTCCTATGAGGATGCTGGTCTCGCTGCTCCAAAGGGAGTTCACCGACCGGGCTCCCCTTCTCAGATCAGCATGATCCACCACGTCGTCATGGAGCAAAGTGGCGGTGTGTATCAGCTCCGTGACAGCGGCCATGATCAGGTGGGCGCTGCCCTGGTAGCCGCACAAGCGGCTGGACAAGATGGTCAGCAGAGGCCGCATGCGTTTTCCGCCGCTTTCGAAAACGTAGCGGCCCACTTGGGGAATCAGGGATACCTCGGAGGAGAGTCCGGTGCGAAGTACCTGCTCCACCCGGTGGAGGTCTTCCTGCACGTACCCGAAGACCTCCTCCATGGTGAGGGCCCAGTGCCCGTCACATGGGATCTGGTCTTCAGAAAGGGATATCATCATCGGGATCCATGGGCGGCTCGGTAGGAGGCAGCGGAGGGGGCTCCTCCTCCACCCGTCCTTGTTCGGCTCCTGCCGGTGAAAGCATTTGCATATGGGAGGCCACTATTTCCGTAGTCCAGCGGCGATTTCCATCCCGGTCCTCCCACTCCCTGGTCTGTATACGGCCCTCAATATAGACCAGTCTTCCCTTGGAGAGATACTGGTCGCAGATCTCCGCCAGTTTCCCCCAGGCCACTATTCTGTGCCACTCGGTCTTTTCCTCCCGCTGTCCCTCCCGGTTGGTGCGAGGGGGTGCGGAGGTGGCCAATCGGAAGGTCACCACAGGCATTCCGCTTGCAGTGTATCGTTTCTCGGGATCTGCACCCAGTCTTCCCACAAGAATCGCCTTGTTGACGCTGGCCATGGCCCTTCTCCAGGTGGGATATGCCCCGGGGCTGAACCCCACGGCATCATGATCATATAACACCTTTTGGCCTGATTGGCAATTCCCCATTTGGAACATCCGGGATGCTTTGATTGACCCACCTTTGGGGGTTTCCTATAATGGCCCTGAATCCGGGAGGTTTTGGTTTGTTTAGAACCGTTTTTGTGAACCTCAACATTCTTCTGGCCTTCCTCACCTTGGCCTATCCCAGGGTCGTGCTATCCATCCTGGATCCCTCAGGGGATCTTGCCCACAAGGTGGCTCGGCTCTGGGGCAGATGGATACTGGCTTGTGCGGGAGTTCGAGTCAGGGTGCGGGGAAAGGAGAATCTGCTTCAGGGGCGTCCCCAAGTTGTTTTCAGCAACCACTCCAGTTACTTCGACGTGTTTTGCCTCTTGGCTCATCTGCCTATCCAGTTTCGCTGGCTGGCCAAGGAAGAGCTATTCCGCATACCCCTTTTCGGCAAAGCCATGCACTACGGCGGCTACCTTCCCATAGACAGATCCAACCCCAGGAGGGCTCATCGCAGCATGGTTGCGGCCGCCGAGAGGATAAGGGCCGGCACATCCATAATAATCTTCCCCGAAGGCACCAGGAGCCCTGATGGGAAGCTCCAGGAGTTCAAGAGTGGAGGAGCCATCTTGGCCATAAGGGCTCAGGTCCCCGTTGTGCCGGTGGCTGTCATGGGCACCCATTCCATAATGCCCAAGGGCACCCTCAGGGTCAAACCAGGACCTGTGGAGATAAGGATAGGAGAGCCCATCCCCACTGAAGGGCTGAGCCAGAAGCACAGGGAAGATCTGCTTCTCAAGGCCAGGCAGAGCATATTGAAGTTGATGGAGGAGGGTTGAGTTGGACTTGGTGCCTAAAGACGATTCAGTGGCCTGGATTCCACTGGGGGGACTTGGGGAGATTGGGCTCAACTGCATGGCCCTGGCCTGCAAAGGCCGGATCATGCTGGTGGATGCAGGATCCATGTTTCCTGAGGAAAAAATGCCAGGTGTGGATGTGGTCATTCCTGATCTGCGTCCCATTCTCAAAGAAAATGGAGGGGTTTCAGGCATACTGCTGACCCACGGCCACGAGGACCACATAGGTGCTCTGCCTTATTTGCTGCCTTCCATGCCTGAGGTGGTTCTTTACGGGACTCCATTCACCTTGGCCTTGGTCAAGGAGAAGCTCCTGGAACACAGGATTGATCAGCTTCCTCCCATGGTGGAGGTGCAGCCCGGGCAAAAGGTTAGGGTGGAGCCGTTTGAAATAGAGTTCTTGAGGGTATGTCACAGCATTGCCGACGGGGTGGGGCTGGCCATTCGAACCCCCAAGGGGGTGATACTCCATGCAGGAGATTTCAAGTTCGACCCCTCTCCGGTGGGGGAGGAGCCTCTGGACATTCAAAGCTTCAGCAGATATGGGCAGGAGGGGGTGAGGCTGCTTCTGAGCGATTCCACCAACGTGGAGAGGCCGGGCTGTTCCATTTCGGAAAAAGAGATAAAGGCAAATCTGGAAGGTATATTCAGATCCTGTGATGGCAGGATCATAATTTCCACATTTGCCTCCAATGTGCAACGCATAAGGGAAGTGGTGGAGCTCACCCAACATTGCGGCAGAAGGCTCTATCTGAGCGGCCGGTCCATGGTTTCCATGGTAAGGCTGGCCGTGGAGTTGGGGCATCTTGAAATCCCCCGGGGGCTCCTGGTGGATGCAAGCGAGCTGGGAGGGGTTGCCCAGGAGCGGCTGGTGGTGCTTACCACAGGAAGTCAGGGCGAGCCCCTTTCATCCTTGTCCCTCATGGCCACTGACAGGCACAAGTGGCTGAAGGTGGAGCCTGGAGATACGGTGATTTTCTCCTCCAGATTCATCCCGGGAAATGAACGGGCCATTTACGGAATCATAAACTCCCTTTACCGCAAGGGGGCCAAGGTTCTGTACGAGCCCTTGGCTCAGGTGCATGTATCGGGCCATGCCAACCGTGAGGAACTCAAACTCATGATCAGGCTGACCAGGCCAGAGTATTTCGTGCCTATTCACGGCGAGTTCCGGCATCTGGTTCAACACAGGGACCTGGCCATGGAGGTGGGGGTAAGCCCGGACAAGGCACTGGTGGCCCAAAACGGCGAGGTTTACAGGATCAGCGATGGTGGCATAGACAGGGCTGGCTCGGTTTCGGCGGGCCGGGTATATGTGGACGGCAAGGGAGTGGGGGACATAGAAGAGGCGGTGCTGAGGGACAGGCAGCACCTGGCCGAGGACGGACTGGTGGTGGCCATGGTGGTGATACACAAGGCCAGCGGGGAGGTTGTCTCTGGCCCTGAGCTCTTCTCCCGAGGGTTCATCTTGGAGGGAGAGGAGACACGCATGATGATGGAAGCCCGACAATTGGTGCTGAATGTGCTAAGAGAGGCCAGGGAGAGCTCCGAGGGTGAGAATCCCGAGAACCTGGAGGCTGAGCTGAGGGGGGTCTTGAGGCGCCACTTCTGGCGATCCATAGGAAGGCGCCCCATGATAATGCCAGTGGTAGTCCAATTGTGAAAAAAGGGTGGGGGATGCACCCTGGGGAAGTGGCTTAGGTGGCTCAGGAAAAGGCTTCGGGAACAGCCAAGATGCAGACCACAGCCAGAAGACTGGGCATGGAGCTCATGGGGCTTCTGCTTTGGGGGGCCTCGGCTTATCTGCTCATGAGTCTGCTTTCCTATTCCTCCGCGGATCCTTCCTTCAATCGCGCTGGAGGCACCGGGCCTGTGCGCAACTGGGGAGGGCTGGTGGGGGCATATGTCTCGGATCTCTTGCTGCAGGCTCTGGGGCTGGCGGCCATGGTCTTGCCGGTTCTGGGCGCCTGGATGGGCTGGGGACATCTGAGGCTCAGAGGCTGGAGATGGGGGATCCTGCAATGGATAGGAATGCTCCTGGGGCTTGTGGTCCTCTGCTCAGCCTTGCACCTCCTGACTGGGGCCTGGGCCGGAGGGGTCTCCATCAAGAGGGCTGGTGGGCTGGTGGGTTATCTGCTTTGTTCCACCCTCTTGGTTTACATGAATCCCGGGGGCACCTGGCTTCTTCTCCTGGTGTTGCTAAGCGTGGGAGTGCTCATGATGACAGGCACTGGCCCCTTGAGCCTGCTCAAGCCAGCTCTGGCCAGGCTCCAAGCTCAATGGGTAAAGCTCTGGGCTCGTCTCAGGCCGCCCAAGGTAGAATCTCCAGGCAAATCCATGGAGACGGCCAAAAAAAAGAAAAAGGACAAGACCAAATTGCAGGAGCCCGAGATCATAGAGCTTCCCCGCAAACCGCCTCCCAAGGGGCGGCCTGTCCAGGATTCCTTTCCTTTTGCCGGCAAAGGGGCCTCCTATCGTTTCCCGCACCTTTCCTTGTTAGACCAGCCCCCAGGCGGGGAGATCCGCGTGGACAAGGAAAGCCTTCGCATGAACGCCCTTTTGCTGGAGCGCAAACTGGGGGACTTCGGGGTTCAGGGCAAGGTCACCGAGGTGCATCCCGGCCCCATAGTCACCCTTTACGAATTCGAGCCTGCGGCGGGGGTCAAGATAAGCAGAATAGTGAGCCTTCAAGACGATCTGGCCATGGCCCTCAGGGCCCTGAGCATCAGGATAATAGCACCCATACCTGGCAAGGCAGCCGTTGGTGTTGAGATTCCCAACAACAGGAGGGAAACGGTTTTTCTTCAGGAGATACTTGCCTCTGAAGCCTTCCAGAAGGCTCCCCACAGGCTCACCATAGCCTTAGGCAAGGACACTGTGGGAAGGCCTGTGGTGGCCAACCTGGCTTCCATGCCCCATCTGCTCATTGCCGGGGCAACGGGCTCGGGCAAGAGCGTATGCCTCAATGCCATAATAACCAGCATTCTGTTCAGGGCCACTCCCGAAGAGGTGAAGTTCCTGATGGTTGACCCCAAGAGGCTGGAGCTGTCTGTGTACAGGGACATCCCCCACCTGCTCCACCCTGTGGTGGTGGAGCCCAAGAAGGCGGCCGTGGCCCTGGGCTGGGCCGTAAGGGAGATGGAGAGGCGGTACAAATGGATGGAGCGGGCCGGGGTGCGAAACATAGACAGGTACAATGCCAAGATGGCCAAGGCAGCAGTCCCTGTCCAAGCACAAGATGGCCCTGAGGAGGAGCCGCTTCCACAAAACCTACCATACATAGTCGTGGTGATAGATGAACTTTCAGATCTGATGGTGGTGGCCTCCAGGGAAGTGGAGGAGGCCGTGCTGAGACTTGCCCAGATGGCAAGAGCGGCCGGGATCCATCTGGTGGTGGCCACCCAGAGACCCTCGGTGGACGTGCTCACGGGCACAATAAAGATAAACCTGCCCGTGCGCATAGCCTTTCAGGTAACGTCCAAGTTTGACTCCAGGACCATCCTGGACACCCAGGGGGCTGAACACCTCCTGGGCTCAGGAGATATGCTGTTCTTGCCTCCAGGCACTGCCGGGCTTCAGAGGATCCACGGTGCTTATGTCTCAGAGGGAGAGGTGCGCAGGGTAGTGGATTTTCTCAAACAGCAGGCCAGGCCCAGGTACGACCCCACGGTACTTCAGGCTCCTGTAGCAGACTCAGAGGAGGAAGAAGAGGCCGAGATGGATGAGAAGTATCAAGAAGCCGTGGCCCTTGCCAGGAGGCTCAGGCAGATCTCCATCTCCTCCATACAAAGGCACCTTCGTATCGGTTACAACAGGGCTGCCAGGATAATCGAGCGCATGGAGGCCGAAGGGATAGTGGGGCCAGCGGATGGGAGCAAACCCAGGGAGGTGTTGGTTAGATCCCTGGAGTCGTGATAACATGAAAAACAAATGTTGCTTGAAAAGCTCAGGGCCGGATTGCTCATCCAGGTGGAAGAGGGGAGCCTAACTCCTCTCTGGTAAAAGGGATGCTCAGACTCCTTTCCGTTACACCTTTTACTCGGCTAAGAGGAGAAGCAGTAAGGTTCGGTTGAGGATATCATTGGGTGGGCCTTGGTGATTTGATCATCATCAGCGATGGGGCCTGGGGACCTGTGAGGAGAGATGCCAGTGAAGAGCCTTGTGGGGAGAGAGGCCAGGTTGATGGCCATTTTTGGGGTGGCTGTGATCTGTTGGCTTGCCTGCCTGGGATATGCTCGGGCCTGGAGTGTGGCGGAGCTTTTGGATGGGGTTCAAAAGAGCTACAAGAAGATAAGGGACCTGCAGGCTGACTTCCGCCAGGAGGCAACTCTTCCCATGTTGAATCGGGTCACCGAAGCCGGAGGAAGGCTGTATCTGAAGATGCCAGGCAAGATGCGCTGGGAATATCTGCAAGGCCAGGAAAAGCTGGTGGTCATCAACGAAAATACCATGTGGTTCTATGAGCCCAACGAGCAGCAGGTCACCATAACAGACCTCACCAAATTGCCCAACTCCCAGGAACTGCTCACCTTCCTGACCGGCATGGGAGATCTCAGAAGGGAATTCCTGGTGGAGGAGGCCCAAGCCCCTGTGGAGACCAAGGAAGGCTATTTCATGGTCAAGCTGCTGCCCAGGTCCAAGACCTCCCAGTGGACAACCCTGAGGCTCCTGATAGACCCGAGAAACTTTCACGTGGTCCAGACGGCCTTCGAAGGGATTCAGGGTGAGAGGACCGTGATCCATTACTCCAACATAAGCACAGACCTGGGCCTCCCCGAAGAGCTGTTTCAATTCAAGATTCCTGAAGGGGCCGAAGTGATCCACTATCCCGCAGAGGGAACCAAGCCTTGAAAGACAAGGGGCCTGCCACCAGGTTCCACATGGTGAGTCTGGGCTGTCCCAAGAACTGGATAGACAGCGAGCTGGCCGTGGGACACCTGCTCCAAGGGGGCTATGTGTGCGTTTCCTCCCCCCAAGAGGCGGAACTCATACTGGTCAATACCTGTGCCTTTGTACAAGAGGCCAAGCAGGAGGCTGTGGAAACCATCCTGGAGATGGCGCAGTGGAAGAACAAAGGAAGATGCAGGCATCTGGTGGTGCTGGGCTGCCTCCCCCAGAGATATGGACAGGAGCTCCTGGAGCTCATGCCCGAGGTGGATCTATTTCTGGGAAGCGGAGAGATACCTCACATCCTGAAACATCTTGGCTCCATGGAGCAAAAGGCTTTGAGCTCCTGTCACCTGAGCAGGCCTGGGTATCTGCTGGAAGAAGAGGGATTTTTTCTGCGTCCTGTGACAGGGCCCAGCGCATACCTGAGGATAGCCGAGGGATGCTCCAATTGCTGCTCTTACTGTGCGGTGCCCCTGATAAGGGGGCCTCTTAGGAGCAGAAGCCCCGAGTCTGTGGTGGATGAGGCCAGGTGGCTGGTGCAAAAGGGTATCAAGGAGTTGATCCTGGTGGCCCAGGACACTACTGCGTACGGGGTGGACCAAAGGGGTGAGAGCCTGCTGCCAGAGCTTCTTGAGGAGCTTGACCGGCTGGAGGGGCTCAGGTGGATCAGACTCATGTACGTGCACCCTGCTGGTGTGAGCCCAAGGCTCTTGGAAGTCCTCCACAAGATGGTGAAGCTTTGCCCTTACGTGGATTTGCCCATCCAGCACATAGCCCCCAGGATCCTGAAGGAAATGAAAAGACGGGTGGACCCGCAAGGCATAAGGAATGCTATTCGAGCCCTGAGGGAAGCTGTGCCCGGAATCCACATACGTACAAGCCTCATAGTGGGATTCCCGGGGGAGACCCAGGAGGAGTTTCTGGAGCTAATGGATTTTGTCCAAGAGACCCGTTTCCAATGGCTGGGCGCATTTGTTTACTCCAGGGAGGAGGGCACAGAAGCTGCCAGGCTCAAGGCCCAGGTGCCCAGAAAACTGGCTAAAAAGAGGCTTGGAGAGCTGATGGCGTTACAGAGGCGTATCACAGGGGAGCTCTTGGAAAGATGGGTGGGACAGGAACTCACGGTCCTGGTGGAAGCCCGCAGGAGAAACACGCTTGTGGGCCGCTGCTCATTCCAGGCCCCTGATATAGACGGAATGGTGCTTCTGGGAAAGGGCAATACACCCCTGGGTTGCTTTGCAAGGGCCCGCATAAGGGGCGTGAGGGGCTATGATCTGGTGGGAGTCTTGCTTCCTTTGAGCTGATCCAGCTCCTGGGGGGACTGGGGCTTCTCAAATAGGGGCTCGTCCAGATCCAACACCTTGAGGGGGCTCTTGCCTGTGAACATCCGGATGATCTGGCCCACTGTGTAAGCGTTTCCCTGGAGCACCAGATGGCAATTGCGAAAGCTGCAACCGTGAAGTTCTGTGTCCCCTTTCTCCAGCACTATTATGCAATCCTCGAACTCACAATGCTCGAAGGCCTTTCCGTCCAGCTCTATTCTTTGCCTGCAAAACTTGGAGTTTTTTTGCCTGACCCTGTAATCTGCCATGATTTCTTCACCCCGTATGCTCCATAGTCTTTTTGCCCATGCTGGGTGGCCCAGCCGGGTTTTGCAACAGCAGTTCTTAAGGGAAATGCTACTCCCTTCCCACCAGTTCTGATAGGTCTTTTTCCCTGAGAAGACTTCTCTTCCATGACTCCAAAGATGCAATAGAGTAAGGAAGGAGCCTCAGAGAGAAGTAGGGCGGAAACAAGGGCAAGCCCACCATATCCCCAAAGATGGCCAAAAAAAGCAGATCTTCCAAGGCGCGCCTTTCCCTTCTGAGCTCCAGGTCCAGCTCGTGCACTGTCATTCCGTAAAGGACCTCGCCCAAAGCCCTTCTGAAGCCGCGATACTTTTTCAAAACTTTATGGAAAATATGCTCAAGAGTCTCCAAAGAGATTCTCCACCCCAATGAAAGCCTGAGAGGTTTTAGCCCTTTAGGGGACCTGATTCCCTAATCTGTTTGATGACATGCGCTGCCTTTGGATCTCCTTGAGCTTTTCCCAGAGCTCTCTTACCTGTGCTCGCGTCTCATCCAGAGATCCATCGTTTCTTATGATGAAATCCGCGTAGCCCAGCTTTTCCTCTATGGGAAGCTGTGACTTGAGCATGGCCATTGCTTGCTCTTGGCTTATCTTGTCCCTTTCCATGAGTCTCTGGATCTGCATTTCCTCGGGAATGTACACCACCAGGAGCTTATGGCACTGGTACTGCATGTTGAGCTCAATCATCAGGGGGACCACCATCTGAATGATGACATTGGGATCTCTTTGGGCAAAAACATTGACCTGGCGCAGGACCTCTTCTCCCATACGCGGATGGATGAAACTCTCCAGCTTCTTTCTCTTCTCCGCGTCTCTGAAAACGATCTCCGAGAGCTTCTTGCGGTCCAGGGTGCCGTCTTCCTTCAAGACCTGCTTGCCGAAATAATCCACTATCTCCTGAAGGGCCGGCTGGCCGGGCTCCACCACCTTGCGGGCTATGAGATCGAAATCCACTATGGGTGCCCCCAGCTCGGCCAGCATGTTGGCCACCGTGGTCTTGCCGCTGGCAATACCTCCCGTGACACCCAAGAGGAGGCGGTTGTCATTTCCACGCAGGGCCTCCAGTTGCTCTATGGCCGCATAAGCCGCAGGAAAGGCACGGGAGATGTCCTGCTCGGCCCCTGCATAGCTTATGGGGTACCTAACACCTCTTCGATACAAGGTTTCCAGCCCCCTGAGGGCTTTTTCCACAAAAGAGGAAGGCATCCCCATCACCAGCTCATCGTCTTGGGCGTGTCCGTACCGGCGCTCCCCATAACAGGGGATGCTCAAGGAGGGTTTGCCCGTGAGGTAACAGCGAGAGATGGCATCCGAGCAGGAAGACTCCCCGACGCAGAAGAACTGCATCACCTCGTAATCTTCGAACTGGAGGGCATTGATCAGCAGGATCATCTGGGCCGGATTGGCATAGATGAGCACGATGTCCGGCTCGAAGGGATTGTACACCAGAGGCGCCATGGCCACGGCCTGGTATTTTCCCAAGGGCACCCTAGGAATGGAGGCCTCGTACCTGCGGGCATCCTCTTTGGTTTTCACCCAAACAATGCTCCTGAAGGTGCCATCCTTGTAAATAGGGGGTGTGTCCTGAAGACCTATGATGGAAGCACAGACCGGGGATACGAAGTCCTGAGCCTCAGCTCCCACTGTCCAGTCGAAGTTTCTGACCAGGTTTATCATCTGGCAGAGGGTGCTCTTGTGGGAGAGCCTTCGCAGGAAGGGGATCTGGTTCAAGGACTCCTTGTTTTCCAGAAGCTTGAAGGCCACTGGAAAGGACTTGAGCCTCAAGAGCAATTCCATACGCCTTATGAGCTTTTCCCAGTCGCGCCTGGCCTCCATGAACTCTCCTCGGACAAAGGTATCTTGTATTTTAAGAATCTGCTCCCAAAAGCCAATGAAAAAGCCTTAGTGCAACAGGCTATCCTTGCCTTGGGTTTTTAGAATCTGTGTTAGGCCATACTACAATTCATTTTCAACTCATCAGGATACTAACATGAATATCCTGCCTTGGTCACCGATGGAATTGAGCCCCAGATCAGTGAATCACGGGGGCCAACTTCATGTGCTCCTAAGATGAACTGGTTCGTGCTCAAGGACAATCTTTTTTTCTCTCCGGGCCTCCCTTGGTTTATACCTTTTGACATCTCCAGGTACCTGGGGGGCATGGCTCGGGGTCCTGGAGGCCAAATTCATCGGTATGGAGAAGGATCCCTCTAGGCCAGGCAGCGGCATGAGAGCTCCTCTGGCCTTACTCAAAACAGAGGCTGGTTCCCACATGGGCGAAGCAGAATCTTTCTCCGAATCTTTGCATCAGGCGGGCTGCTGCCGGTAAGCCCGTGCAGTGGGAGACTGCCACCAGCTTCGGCTCCATGGCCTCCAGCTCCGAGATGGATTCCTCAAGCTGCTCGGGGGAGAGAAACCCCAGATGGGTTCCTCCCAGCACCGCCCTTATGCGCTGCTGGCCGGTTTTTCTCTGGGCGTAGCGAAGGGTGTTTATCATCCCTGAATGCGCACAACCCATGAGCACCACCAGGCCCTCGGATGTTAGAATCACCATGGACTGGTCATCCAGGACCGGATCCTGAGTGAAGCTGCCGCTGAAGGGTATCAGAAGGTTAGGATCTCCCTTTTCAAAGGGCGTCTCCCTTGGAATCTCTCCTGTCAAAAAAACTCCAGGAGCGATCTCCTGGAATCCACATTCCAGGTGGAACCTGGCACCCAGTTGTTCCAGGTACTCGCTTCTGTGGGGAATGCCTATGAACCTCCTTATCACGGTCTCACCGAGCCTTCTTTCACCAAACCGCTCCTGAAAAATGCCGGGGTGAGCATACACCACTGGATTTCTCATGAGAGGCAACACCTGGGCTAGCCCCTCTGTGTGATCGAAGTGGCCGTGGCTGAGACAGATCTTCTCCACGGCCCGAAGGTCCTTACCGAAGGTAAGCCCATTGGAGATGAGGCCCTTGCCGCTGCCTGTGTCGAAGAGGATGTTTTGATCACCCGCCTCAACCAGGGCAGAAAAGCCGTGCTCTCCTATGCCGAAGGGGAACCCCACCACATTGTCACAAAGAATGGTGATCCGAATCACAATCCACCCCCTCTCAACGCGTTAAGGCCCCAAGAAGGCCTGATTCCGAGCTTATTTCCTGCGAAAATCAGCCCCGACTGCAGGAGCCCTCTGCAGAGCATGGCGGTCTTTCGCAGCGTTCCTGGCGGCCGCAGCAGGTGTGGCCTGGCGACTTGGATCCGACTGGGGCTTTAGCATGGGCAGATATGACCCTTAAGCTCTGATCTGCTCCACAGCTTTTGCAAGGTGGCCCTTTTGCCGAGCTGTCTCCTGGAGGCAGAATAGCCTCCTGGATCTCTCCACATATGGGACACTGGAATTCGTATATAGGCATGAAGCCCTCCTTCCAAGACCCTTTCCTTGGTTAGGGATTTCCATTACTCCCCGCGAACCATGGCTGATCCACATTGGGGACAGTTCATCTGTGCACAAGGCCTCCCAGGCTCATGGGGTACAGTGATCCCGCATTCAGGGCAGACACATTTTGCCGGGCCTCCCTTTCCCTTTCCAGGACCTCTGCCCATGCCCCTCGCTCGTCCTCTCATGCGCCCTGCAGGAAGGCCCTTACCGTTTTTTGCAAGCATAGCTTTCCCCCTTCAATTGGAGCCTTGCCCCAGGATCTGCTCCAGCTCAGCAGCCCTATGGAAGTTTTCCACCTTGATACTCACCGTTTCAACCCCAGCGACCTTGATGAGAGCTGCCTTTATCTCCGCGCCCAGGGCAAATGCCAGAGGACATGTCCTGGAAGAGGGTCTGAATACCAACTCTACACCTCTCCCTTCCTTGATTTGGACATGGCGGACGAGCTTCATCTCCCAGATGCTTTGACAGGTCTCGGGATCAATCACCCCTTGGAGGGCTTTAATAACGCGTTCTTTGAGTTTCGTTTCTTTGTTTTCCATGCTTTTTCTCACGCATGCGGCACCAGCGGTCTTACTCTTTCCCAAAGCCTCTGGATTTCTTCTGCCACACGGCTCTCGGGAGCCCACTCCACCAGGACTCTTCTGGCCACCAATGCTCTGCTGACCACAAGATCATAGGGGATTTTCCCCACCACTGGGATCTGCTGATCTTGGCAGAACCGCTCTATCTCTTCGGTGACCTGTGGGTTGAGATCCCATTTGTTTATGCAGACGGTCCTTACAAGCCTGAAATGGGATGCCAGCTCGGCCACGCGTCTTAGGTCATGTAGCCCCGAAGGAGTAGGCTCAGTGACCATGAGGACCGCTCCTGCTCCTGCCATGGCAGATATGACCGGGCATCCTATTCCTGGAGGTCCATCCACTATGAGCCATGATATGTTCTGTTCTTCAGCCAGCACTCGCGCCTGATGCCTGACAAGCGCCACAAGCTTTCCCGAGTTTTCCTCCCCTGGATGAAGCCTGGCGTGGACAAAGGGGCCGAAGCGTGTATTGGAAACATACCACTGTCCCGAGTTCCTATCCGTGAAAGATACGGCTTGCACTGGGCAGACCTGAGCGCACACACCACAACCTTCGCACTCCGTGGGCTGAACCTGGAACTGTTCTGAGATGGCCTCGAATCTGCAAGCCTCCCTGCACTGTCCGCACTGGGTGCAGAGATCCCCCTGGATGGTGGCCACCCTCCCGGCTCTGAACTCTCTGCTCATGGTGGTTTGGGGATCCAGCAGGATGAAAAGATCTGATGCATCCACATCGGCATCGGCTACAATTTTGGAGGATTTCTCCATGGCTGCAAGGCAAGCCGCTATGGTAGTTTTTCCTGTGCCGCCCTTACCGCTGGCGATGAGTAGTTCTCTCATCTGCGCCTCCCAGATGCTGTCCCAATGCTGAAGGTGCCTTTGGCTTCCCCTGTCCCCCTAGACATGCGTGAAACTTTCTTTTCTGAGAGCATTTCCTGTATGGAACGAAAAAGATCCAGGAAAGCTTTGCGATAGTGGGGATGGGTTTCTGTCATCAATTGGCCCCTGGCATAAGCTTCAGCTATGGTGCGATCCTCTGGGATGCGCATCAGGATGGGAATCGCTTTTTCATCTGAGATTCTCTCCAGCTCACCGTCTCCCAGATCTGCGCGATTGATCACGAGGCCGTGCGGAATTCCCAAGGAACGCACTATCTCAAGGGCCAGAGTCAGGTCGTGGATGCCAAAGGGAGTGGGCTCTGTGACAAGGACACAGAAGTCTGCCCCGCGCAGGGTAGCTATAACTGGACAGGAGGTGCCGGGGGGGGCATCCAGTATCACCACCCGATCCGCTCTGGCTAGCTTTCTTGCGGCCTTGATGAGGGGGGCTGACATGGCCTCTCCGACCCTGAGTCTTCCTCCGGCATAAAGCAGGCCACCCGCACGACCTTCCTCCAACACTCCCAGGAGCCTGGGCTCCTCCCGGATGGCCCCCTCCGGGCAGGCCAGCAGGCAGCCTCCACAGCCGTGGCAAAGCTCTCTGAAGGTGAGGATCTGCTGACCTACCACCACCAGGGCTTTGTAGTAGCAGGCTTGAGCACATTTTCCGCATAAGCTGCACTTGGATAGGTCCACCTGGGGCACAGCAAGGGTCACAGGCATGACCCTTTCCACCGTAGGATAAAGAAAGAGATGAGCGTTTGGCTCCTCCACATCGCAGTCAATTATCTGGGCGCGCTCACCCAGGCAATGAGCCAGGTTGGTGGCTACTGTGGTCTTGCCCGTTCCGCCCTTGCCGCTGGCTACGGCTATTATCATGGCCCTATAGTACCTCCTCGGGAGCTTTTCAAAGGTTTCTGGATCTGTAGAGTCTCTTCCATGGCTCGTTTCTGATCTCCAGGGCATTACGAAGGGCCGCCTTGAGGGCATTGGCCGCCAGATCAGCGCAGTGTGTGTGTTCTATGGGAAGCCCGCCCAGAGCCTCGATGACCCTCTTGCCATCTATGCCCAGGGCCTCCTTGATGGTTGCCCCCTGGGCCAACACCGTGACCATGCTGGAGCAAGCCACTGTGGCTGCACAACCATTTGTCATGAAGCGGATCTCCTGTATCCTGTCTCCCTGCAACCTGAGCTGGATTCGCACGGTGTCCTCGCAGATTCCGCTCAGTGTAGCCTCGCCATCGGGGTCAGTCAGGCTTCCGGCGTTTTGCGGATTGAGGGCATGCTCAGCCACCTTGTGCCCCACGGCCTTGCCCAGCTCCTCAAGGATAGCCCGCTCCAATTGCCGGGCCACTTGCTCAGAGTCCTCAGAATTCATCTGCCCATCCCCCCCCAAGAAATGCTCTCAAAAGAATACCAATCCCCTCCACCCTGGGGGCCTGCTCTTAAGTCAAGTCAGCCTTGTGATTCATCATTCGTAAATGATGCGCACTAGTATGGATGCGTGCCCACCACCACCTGCTTGTTGAAGTTCTCCTTTACAAGAGCTGCCACTTTATCGAAATCCAAAGGACACTGCCCTGTTTTCTTGGCCTTGACCACGCAAGTGCCCAGATGTACGACGTCGAAATCCCGCTCCAGCATTCCGGTTATCTCCTTCATGAGCTTCAGCTTGGGAATGACAAGACCAGGGCAGTCCCCACAGTTTCCAAGGGCCACCAGTTCTACATCCTGTCCCTTGTATCTGGAGAACTCACCTTCTCTCAGGCTCAAGCCCTTCAGACACTTGGCGCACGCCACACAGAGTTGGTCTTGAATCCTCTTGCATCCCACGATGGCTACTCTGGTCATCTGATCACCTCCTCTTATTTTGATACGGTGGTGCTTATAATACCCCGGCGGGAGGGCCGGAGAATAGCTCTCCGGCCCAATGCGGGGGGTATGGGGGCAGGTTTCCATTTTTTTCAGTGGTCACATACATTAGCCCCTGTCTGCAAGGTGCGCCTGAGGTATTGCTCCACGAGGGTTTCGGGAGGAAGCATTGGGGCACCTGTCACGACCCTGATCCCCATTTCCTGAAACATGCCCATGGCCCTGGCTCCCATGCCTCCCGCTATGATCACTTGTACTCCCATACCCTGAAGCCACCGTGGGATGACGCCGGGCTCATGGGGTGGGGGGGTCAGGAGCTCCTTTTTCACAACCTGCTCCCCCTCCGCCTCGATCATGGCGAACTGCTGACAGTGGCCGAAGTGGTTGCAAAGCACTCCATCGGCCAAGGGAACGGCGAATCTCATGACAACCTCCTTCTAAGCTGGACTGGGGTTCTTCCCACAATCCAAGTGAAGATGTCGGGCCTCAATGGTCCTGCATGTGGCGCTAGCATTACAAAGTTTCAAGAATCTGTTTGGAACGCAAACCATGGCCGAACCAATGCCGTGAACAATGTGGTTTTTCCCAAGAGCCAATCCAGGTCCATGGGACCCTGCATTTTCCACGGCTTGCAAATGACCGCTGGTTCGTCAGGCCCAGTGACCTGTCACGTTGGGCCCC
Organism: bacterium; assembly: GCA_037481695.1. Taxonomy (NCBI): domain Bacteria; species bacterium. The sequence goes on from JBBFLE010000005.1 coordinate 120,845, forward strand.
GGGGCCGGCTTGTAACGGCCTTCCAGGAAGGCCTGGAGTGCTTCTTTGGCCGTGCCCTGCACGCCCACACATACCTTGATCCCACGGGCCTCCAGTACCTTGAATGCCTTGGGGCCGCAATTGCCAGTCAGGACCACATCGGGGCACTCCCTGATGAGGTTCTGGGCAGCCTGAATTCCGGCTCCTTGAGGCAGCTCCAGGCTCATGGTGTTCTCCAGGGCTTTCCAGGCCATGGTTTGTGAGTCCACGATAAGGAAATAGGGCGCTCTTCCGAAACGTGGATCCACCGGAGCGTCAGGGTCGGAGCGCTGTGCTGAGATGGCGATCTTCATGTTTTAACCTCCACCTGGGGACTCACCCCGTTGAGCTTGGCCACCACGCTGCGGCCTAGCTCCTCGTATGCCTTCTTGGCTCTGGAGTAAGGTTTGGTCCATACCAGAGGTTTCCCCTGGTCACACAGCTCCACCATGTCCGGCTCTATGGGGATGCGGCCCAGGAAATCCACGCGCAGCTCTCGGGCCGCCCGCTCGCCTCCACCTATCTTGAACAGGGGGATCTCACTGGAGCAATGAGGACAGACTAGGCCGCTCATGTTCTCCACGATACCCAGAACAGGGATGTGGAGCAGGCGGCTGAAGCCAACCGCCTTTCGGGAGTCCAGAAGCGCCACGTCCTGTGGAGTGGTCACTATTATGGATCCATCCACCTGGCCGATGAGGTGGGCCACGCTAAGGGGCTCATCCCCGGTTCCTGGAGGAAGATCCACCACCAGGAAGTCCAGGTCCCCCCACTGTACATCGCCCAGGAACTGTTTTATGACGTTGTGTTTTATGGGGCCCCTCCAGACAATGGGCGAGTCCGGGTTATGGGAAATAAGGGCCATGGAAACCACCATGAGGTTCGGGTAAGCCTGTACAGGCCTGAGCCCCTCCCTGGTGCCTTCCAGGGCGCAAAGATCCACACCCAGCATCCTGGGTACATTGGGCCCGTGAATGTCAGCATCCAGGATGCCTACCCTGTACCCATCCATGGCCAGAGTGGCTGCCAGATTTACAGCTACCGTGCTCTTTCCCACTCCACCCTTCCCGCTCATTACCATGAGCTTGTGCTTTATGTGGAAAAGGCGCTCTTTGAGCCTGCGCTCCTCGTGAGCCTCTTTTTGCTCATCAGAGCAACGGCCTGCTGAGTCGCAGGCTTCACAAGCCTTGTTCTTCTTACATGTTTCTTCGTTCATAGTATCTTGCTCTCTTTCCTCCAAAAGATTCTCTGGCCGGCAAACAAGGAGGCGGACCATGGCCCGCCTCCCGGAAGCTCAAGGAGACCTCAGCTCTATTCCTTGCCGCTTAGATCCTGCAGGCGCTTTTCAACCCGCTCCAGCTCCTCTTTGAGCAACTCTGCACGCTCCTTGAGCCATGCCGCCTCGTCTCCCATGAATGGGGGACCCCAACCCAAATCGGACCAGGCCTGAGGGGGAGAAGCCATGGTCCTCCACCTCCAGCCGAAGCCGCGGCCGAGACCCCGAGCCCATCCGCGGCTCCATCCGAAGGCCGGACCTCTGGCGGGTCCCCAATTTCCCCAGGGACGAGGGGCACTACGCCGGCCTCTTCGGCCATAACACCATCCAAGGCCCCATCCGGTTCCTGGACCCATTCCCATGGGCCCCGTGCCATCCAATCCTGGCATGCTGAACACCTCCTTCTCTCTATGATTCCATCCTGTGACCTCGGCCTCGAGCTCGTCTCATCCTTCGCCTGAGGCACTGACCTGGAGCAGGACTCTGGACTCCAGCCATATACGCGCTTAGAGCCTCCTGTGGAGTACCTATGAGTCCCCAGATTACCAGGATCCCCAAGGCCCGAAACATTTCCTGGAACACGGCGTTGATGCCTCCGGTGAGAACTACATGGACGCCTCTTTCGTGCAGAAGCCTGGGAATCTCATGGGGCAAACACCCATCTAGGGCAAGGGTCTCCTGGCCGATGATTTTCTCTCCTTCCAATTCCATCACGAGTACGTCCTCGGTGAAACCGAATCTCGGGGAGACTCGCCCCCGGTATCTGGGAATTGCTATCTTCATGGCTGTGCCTGGTGCCTTTTTTCGAAAATGAGAAAAGCAAGGCCCATGCCACTTGCCTCTGGACCCAGGAGATGATGGGATTTCCTTTGCAAGCCAAACCAACTGCGGCCTCAAGAATGGGTTACGAGGTAGGGTGATGTCGTCTTGATGCAACAATGCCTTGGGGCTGGAGAAGGCTTCTTAAGAGAGAGGCGTTGCGTTAATGCAACTGTTGCATTTCCGCAACAAATTCTTCCGAGATGCCCAGGCGTTTCATCTTTCTCCACAATGTGGAGCGATGGATGCCCAGATCCCGGGCCGCGGAGGCTATTCGGCCTCGGTGGCGCTGAAGCACACACACGATGGCCTCCTTCTCCTTTTCCCTCAGGACCATGCTTCCGGGCTTATCCACAGCAGGCACAGGACGGGAAGGGCTGCTGTGGGTAAGGTAGGTGGGTAGGTGCCTGGGCTGGATCTCCACCCCCTTGCACAGGATCATGGCATGCTCTAGGATGTTTTGCAGTTCCCGAACATTGCCTGGATAATTGTGGTCCAGCAGGATCCTCAGTGCCTTCTCTGATACTCCCCTGACCTGTTTACCAAGCCTGCGGTTTAGCCTGTGGAGAAAATGGTCTATGAGAAGGGGGATGTCCTCCCGACGCTCCCTGAGGGGAGGGATGTCGATCCGCACCACATTCAAGCGGTAATAAAGGTCCTCCCTGAAGCGTCTGCGGGCCACCAATTCTTCCAAAACCAGGTTCGTGGCCGCCACTATCCTCACATCGGCTCGCTCTGTTCGCACCCCACCCAGGGGCTCGTACTCTTTTCGCTCCAGCACCCGAAGGAGCTTTACCTGGGTCCCCAAGGAGAGGTCTCCCACCTCGTCCAGAAAGAGAGTTCCCCCCTCTGCCAGCTTAAATCTTCCAGGCTTGTCCGTCTTGGCATCTGTGAAGGCCCCTTTCTTGTATCCGAAGAGTTCTGATTCCAACAAGGTCTCTGGAAGGGCCCCGCAGTTGACTTTGATGAAGGGGCCCTTCTTGCGGCGGCTCAGTTGATGGATGGCCGAAGCAAAGAGCTCCTTACCAGTTCCACTTTCCCCGTGCAAGAGGACCGTAGCATCGCTGAGAGCTATGTCTGGAAGCACCTGGAAGATCCTGGAAAATGATTTACTTCGACTCACTATGTCCTGAAAACGGTAACGGCCCGATATCTCCTCCTGGAGCTGATGGATGAGAGATAGGTCCCGAAAGGTCTCCACCGCGCCTATTACCCGTCCCTTTTGGTCTCTGATCTGGGCTGTGGAAATGCTTATGGGAACCTCCCGGTTCTCCCGGTTGAGGATATTGACTTCCAGATTGACTATGCGCTCCTGGGTCTGGGCAGTTCGTCTGAGGGGGCAGTCCTCGAAGCAGATGTTGGCCCGGAAGATCTCGTGGCAGAACTGGCCTATGGCCTCATGGCGGCTGAATCCTGTTATCTGCTCGGCCGCCCTGTTGAAGGATGTTATACGGCCATCCTGATCCACTGTGAAGACCCCATCGGCTATGCTGTCCAGTATGAGCTGGGTCCAGCCCGGATCTGCTGCTGGATTGAGCTTTTTTTCTGGCGAGGTTCGCTCTGCCATGCCAATCCCTCCTGAGTATTCAACATAAGCCACAGGTTGCTTTTATGCAACCTGGATGGATCCTGGATCAAGCGGATGGCAGGGCTTGCCAGTGAGGGCGCTTTTCGTGAGGTGCACTGCTCAGGGGTTATCAGGCTTCAGCCATTGGCTAAAGCGGAACTAACAGCAGGAAGGCTTAGACAGAACCTGGATCCACTGCCCGGTTTGGACTCAACAGAGATGCTACCCCCATGCTCGTGCACCAGCTTATGGGTAAGCATCAGACCCAGACCTGTGCCCTTTGTGCCCTTGGTGGAGAAAAACCTGTGGAAGAGCTTTTGACGGGTGGCCTGATCCATACCAATGCCATTGTCCATGACCTCAAAGAGAATCTCCCCTGCTGGCCCGGTGCCGGTTCGGAGAGTCACCTTGTGGTAGCTCTTTTTCTTGTCTTCAGCACAAGCATCCAAGGCATTGGATAGAAGGTTCACCAGGCACGTGTGAATAGCCTTTGTGTCCATGGGGATGGGCCCGAGAGAGGGATCCAGCTCCAGGACCAGCTCTATGCCCATCCTGCTAGCTGTCTCCAAGAAGAGCCCGGCAGCCTCCTCCGCCACTTCATTGGGATTGGCGGGCTGCATCTTCGTTATGCCTACCCTTGAGTACGCAAGAAGGTCCCGCACCAGGTGGGAAATTCGATCTATGTTTCGCTCCACCATGGCCCAGCCCTTCTGTAGCAAGACCTGATCCCCTTTGGTCATGGCGGTCTGGGTGACATAAACCCCTCCCTCCAGGCCGGTCAGGATGTTCTTTATTCCATGGGCCAGGGAGGCCACGGTTTCCCCAACCAATGCCAGGCGCTCGGCCTGGAGCTTCTCCTGCTCCAGGGCTTTCAGTGGCCTCAAATCCACAGACATCTCAATCACATGGTCAACCTGGCCCCATTCGTTCATCACCGGAGCCGTGTAAACCAGGTAAGGAATCTCCTCTCCTTCACGGGTGACGCCTCTCTCTTCGCTCCTGTGGGGGGATCCATTCTGGAAGCTCTTCTCCACGAGGCAAGCCTCACATTTTTTATCTCTGTTTTTGTACACGTGGAAACAGTAATCCCCCAGAGCTCCTCCAAAAGTCTCCCGGAAATTTCGATTGGCCTCGGCTATTCGAAAGTCTCGATTCACCACGGCTATGTAAGACGGCACGCTCTCGAAGATGGCCTGATATTCCTTGCGGCTCCTTTCCAATTGTCTCTCGCGCTCTCGAACCCGCTCTTCCATGAGCGGGATGGACTGCGCCAAGAGCCCCAGTTCACCCCTTCCCTCCATCAGCAGTGGCTCCCCATACTGGCCTTTAGCGATACGGGCCGTTGCATCGGCCAGTTTGCGAATGGGCTTTACTACCATCAGGAACAGTAGCATGCAGATTGCGGCTGAGGTGAGAGAGGACAAAACTGCCCATGCAATTCCAAGGGACTTAATACCCTGGCCCTCAGGCCCCTGCAGAGCGCCCAGCCGAAATGCCACCCAAGCCATTATTGCCATAGACACAAAGCAGACCAAGGCCACCAAGACCCTGAGTTTCAACCCAAGGGAATACTCTAGGATGAGCGACCGAGTGCCTCGGGCTTTTGATCCTTGGAGCTCTTCCATCCTCAAGGGCCCTCCCCGCTCTGAGTGCCTCGAGGCCTCAGGATGCCCCCCGATTTCTTGCCTCCAGGGTCTCCCGGATGGCGCTCAAGAGGGCCTGGCGGTCTATGGGTTTTTCCATGAAACCCTCAGGGGGCGGAATGGAGCGGGCAGAGATGAACCGCTTGAAGTCTATGAGGGGATACTCGGGGGCGCTGAAACCAGTGATCATTATCACCGGGATATGGCTCAGTGCCGGATCCTTGCGTATCTCCCTGTAGAGCAAAATTCCTGTCTTCTCCGGCATAAGCAGGTCTAAGCAGATCAGGTCTGGCTTTTCTTTCCTGATCTTCTCCAACCCCTCCGAGCCGTCCATGGCAAAGCAGGTCTCATACCCGCTTTCTTCGAGGAAGGTGGTCAGAAAGGTCACCACGTCCTCTTCATCATCTATGACCATTATCTTTCTGGATCCCATGGCTTATCCTCCCTTCCCTGGGCCGCCGCCCCCCAAGGAGGCCTCAGCTTTTTCCAAGACCTCATGGACTGTCTTGAGCAAGAATTCCCGGTCGATGGGCTTTTCCACATAGCCTTCCGGGCCAGGCACAGATCGCTCGTACACGAACTTCTTGAAGTCCACTCCTGGAAACTCTTCTGCCCTGAAGCCCGTTACCATGACCACAGGTATATCCTTGAAGCTGGGATTCTTCCTGAGTTCTCTGTACAGAGCTATCCCTGATTTTTCCGGCATCAATATGTCCAGGCAAATAAGATCTGGCCGCTGCTGAGCCAGGGCCGCCTCGCCGGCCTTGCCATTGGTTGCAGTGATTACCTCGTAGCCATTTTCCTCAAAAAGAGTAGCCAGGTAGGTAAGCACATCTGGCTCGTCTTCCACTATGAGAATTCGCTTGGGCATGGTCTTGGCCTCCTGCCTCCAGAAGAGCTATCTAGCCGGGCAAATTGCACTCCTTCAGGTCTTCTCCCAGGTAGATTCTTTCGTTTTCATTGAGGATCCCCAGGGAAAGGCATATCAAGGTCCAAAGGTGCACTACCTTGAAACTCCTCCCATGATGGTGCGCGAGCTCCATGATCTGGGAATGGCAGTTGTGGCAGGGCGTGATCACATAGCTGGCCCCGGTCCGATCTATCTGCTCGAGCTTGAGCCTGCCGAACTTGAATCGCTCTTCCACATATTGGTTCTGCAGAAAACCTCCTCCTCCCCCGCAGCAGTAGTTGTTGGACTTGTTGGGAACCATGTCTACAAAATTTTGTTCACCCACCACGGCCTTCACTACGAACCTGAGTTCATCGGCGATCCAGTCTCCCAGGGACTGCCTCACTAGTTTGCAGGGATCCTGGACGGTGAACTTGATCCCATTTTTGTTCCAGTCCGAGTTCACCTTGAGCTTGCCCTCCCTGATCCCCTTGGCATAGAACTCAATGACGCTGTGGAGTTCCCAGTTGTGCGGAATCCTGAATTTCTGCAATCCAGCCTGGATTGCGTAGAATGCATGCCCTCATTCGGTCTCTATGAATGTGCGACAGCCCAGGTCATCAACAACCTTTGCCTGTGTTGCGATGATCCTGGCCCAGGCATCGTCGTCGGCCAGGAACATGCAGTAGTTCTCTCCCCCCCACATCTCCGAGGAGTAGGTCCAGTCGATCCCGCACAGGTGCAGGATCTTCCAAAGAGGCACCATCTCTTCGGGCTCGGTCACAGGCTCCCTGGAGTTCTGGTTCAGGTAGTAAGGAGCTCCCTTCTTGTCAATGGGAGCTTGCAGATTTTCCCACCCGGGCTGTTCACTCCTGACCTGTTCCAAGACATCCTCTACCACGAAGATCCAGTCCTCCTTAGGGATCCCCATGGCTCCCCCGCGCTCCACGTGGAAGTCACAAGAACCCCTGATACCCTTGGGTCTCTCCTCCCTGGGCCAGGTGGCACGGGCCTCGTACACCAGCCTGGGGATGTCCACCTCCATGGGGCAGGCGTAGATGCATCTCTGACACTGGGTGCACATCCATACCCATGGCGTTGTCACCACTTCTTCGTCCAGGCCAAGGAGAACCATGCGCACGAATTTTCTGGGATCCATGTCCGCAAGCCCGGCGGCCGGGCAACCTGCCACACAGGTGCCACAAAGCATGCACATGTCCAGGTTCCCACCATTAGGAATGGCTCCCTGCGCCCTTTCCTTGAACCTGGCCACTCTTTCCTGCAGTTGAAGTGCATCACCCATAAAGTTTCACCTCCTGATTGAGAGCTTCACTTCTCACCCCGGGCCGTGTCTCTCCCACGGCGGCTGCATCCTTTTGACTCAGAGGTGTGCGAAAGCATCCTCCAGAGTTGCATCTATTACGGCCATGGTGGCCTTGTCCTCCAGTCCCCGGACAAATGCAGCCCCGCTGGGACATGCCACAGCGCAGGCCCCGCAGCCCTGGCAGGCCGCGGGGTCCACGACTATCACACCCTCTTCCACATCCAGCTTCCTGGCCTGGTAAGGGCACAGGGCCACACAGGTCTCACACAATGTACAGATGCTCCTTTTCACATCCGCGATCATACGAGCCGATAAAATCTCTTGACGCCGCAGTATGGCCAGGGCTCTTTGAGCAGCGGCTTGCGCCTGCGCCATGCTCTCTGCAATGGAGCGGGGTGAATGGGCCGTGCCACAGAGGAACACCCCTTCTTTGAGGAAGTCCACTGGCCTCCACTTGGCATCCGCCTCCAGGAGGAAACCGTCCTGGTTTGTCACCAATCCCAAGGCTGCGGCCAGCCCCTGGGTATCCTCGGGGGGCACTATCCCCGTGCTCAGCACCAAGGCCTCGGCCCTTATCTTGGCCTCGCGCTGAAGGATGGGGTCGTGGAATCTCACCACAGGCAGACCCTCCTCTATGGACACCTCTGGCTTCCTGTGCACCCTGTAGGGAATGAATCTAATGCCTGCGGCCCGGGCCCTCGTGTAATGCTCTTCCAGGAAACCATATGTCATAAGGTCCCTGTAAAGAATGTAGATGCGCGCGTCCTTGTTCCACTGCAGGGTCTTGAAGGCGTTCTTCAATGCGGAGGAGCAACAGACCCTGCTGCAGTAAGGCCTGTTTTCGTCCCTGGATCCCACGCACTGGATCATGACCACTGTCTTGAGCCTTTCCTTGGGCAGCCTGAACTGGGCCAGGGCCTCCTCGAACTCCTCTTGGGTGAAGACCCTGTCGCTTTGGCCATAGCAGTAATCCGCAGGGCGGGCTGCCTGGGCACCGGTGGCCAAGATGGTGACCCCGTGCTCCACGTTGCTCTTGTTGCCTTGCCTGTCCCTAAGCACGGTTTGAAACGCACCCACACGGCCGTGGGACTCAACTATCTGTGTCTCGGTCAGGACCTCAATGGAAGGGTTGTCTTCCACCTGTTTCACGATGTCCGCCAGCAGCCTGTGGGGGTCCGGGCCGTCTAGAGTGTGATAGATATGCCTCAGCCGGCCTCCCAGGCTCTTGTCCTTTTCCACCAGTGTGACCGGAAAGCCCATCCGGGATATGGTCAAGGCCGCAGTCATGCCGGCGATGCCCCCTCCCACCACGAGGGCCCTCTGGGTCACCGGGACCGGGACCACAGAGAGGGGATCCCTCCGTTTGAGGCGCTCCAGGACCGAGTGCAGCAATAGCTCTGCTTCCTTGGTGGCCCGCGCCTGGGACCCATTTCCGGAGAATCCAAGGCTCCTGAGATCCACCACTTCCACGAGAACGGGGTTGAGGCCGAGCCGGATGCCCAGATGGCGCAGTTTCCTCTTGTAAACATAAGGGAGGCAGGCCCCCATGAGGAGCCGATTGGTCTGCGTGGGCTGAAGTCTTCTTAGGACCTCATCCAGGACCTCATCCGAGCAGAGCTGATCCACCTCCAGGACGGTCTCCACCCACCGATCCCCCTTGAGCCTGTCCACGAGGTGGACCCAGTCCAGGTTTCCCTCGGTGGAACCCATGCATCTGCAAAGCACGATGCCCACTCTGGGTGCAGCCCTTGCCAGGTCCTTTTCCTCCTGGGCGGGTACCTCCTTGGTGCCCACCATGCCCTTGGATGCAAGAAAAGTGGCTGTCTCGGCTGCCGCAGCCCCTGCCTGGACCAAGGTCTCAGATATGTCTTTGAGCCCTGTGACCGAGCCGCACACAAACACACCCGGATTCTCGGTGCGCACCAGCGAGAACCCCAGAGGAAGAGCAAACCCAAAGGCATTGGGGGAGACCCCCAGCTTCTCCATGAGCTCCCTGAGGCCGGACTGCGAGGTCTGTCCGGTGGAAAGCACCACAATGTCAAAGGCCTCTTCTTGGATAGACCCCTCCTCGTCCACGTAACGGATGCTCAGAGTGCCATCCTCCAACGGCACGGCAGTGTGCACCCTGGAGCGGATGAGGCGCACCCCCTTTTCTTCCTCGGCCCATCTCTGGTAACGATAGAAGTCCTTGCCGTAGGTCCTCATGTCCATGTAGAAGATGGCTGTGTCCACCTGGCCGGAGCTGGCCTCCTTGGCCAGGACCGCCTCCTTCAAGGCGAACATGCAGCATATGGAGGAGCAGTAATCCCTCTGGAGATGAAGGTTTCTGGAGCCCACGCACTGGATCCAGGCAATGCTTCGGATAGGCTTGCCGTCCGAGGGTCTAAGGAGCCTTCCGCCCGTGGGCCCCACACCGCTCATGAGGCGCTCGAACTGGAGGCTGGTCATGACACTGGGGTGGGTGCCGCAGCCGTAAAGGTCCCTCAGCGGGGCTGGGTCGAAGAACCCAGTGCCACCTGCCAGCACGATGGCCCCCACCTGGAGGGTCTTTTGGGTATCGATGAGGAAGAGGTCAATGGCCTGGGTAGGGCAATGAATCATACACTTGCCGCACTTGTTGCAGTGCTCACGGTCTATGATGTATGTGTTGGGGAGGTTCTGAGGGACCGGTCTATACACTGCCTTGCGTTGGCTGAGCCCCTGGTTGAACTCATCGGGGACCACCACGGGGCACACCTCAACGCACTTGCCGCAGCCCATGCATCGATTCACGTCCACCTGTCGCGCCTTCTGGAGGAGCGTTACCTGGAAGGCCCCAGGCTCCCCTGAGACCTCCTTGACCTCTGTGAATGGCATGATCTGTATGTTGTCATGGAAAAGGGCCTTTCTCATGCAGAATTCCGAGGCCTTTTCCCTGTCCACCATGGGGAGCATCTTGCACATGCCGCAGTGATTGTTAGGGAACTGGTAATCCAGTTGGGCCAGTATGCCGCCTATGGCCGGAGAGCTGTCCATGAGGTATACCCCATAGCCCAGCTCGGCCAGATCGAGGGCTGATCTGATCCCGCCGATGCCTGCTCCCACGACCAGAACGTCTGCCTGTGTCATCTCCATAGTGGAACCCCTTCATGCGAGTGCTTGCTGATGCAGATGCGAATTCCCATGGTCCTCACTTTCCTGCCGCTACCTCTTGGAACTCCTTTTCGTAGAACACACCCAGTGGAAGGGGCTCCTTGACGTCTCTTCCTGGTTCGTAATCGAAGAGCCTCTGGGTCCCCTCGGCCACGCTCCTGAACAACTGGGAAACCGGGATCTTGCTCGGACACACGCTGGTGCACTGACCGCACCCCACGCAAAGGGTGCTCATGTGCTGCATCCTGGTGAGGTGATAGAACAGTGTGTCCGTTGGCATCTTGAGCATGCCCCTCTTCTGTGCCCAGCGGAAAAACTGCTCCGAGTCGTGCTGGAAGGTGTCCGTCACAAACACGCACTCCCGGCAGTAACACACAGGACAGGCCACCCTGCAGTTGTAGCAGTTGATACAGTTCCCGAGGACGTTCATCAGGCCTTCCAGGTCACTGGTTTGCTCCCTCATGTCCTTGAGCCAAGAGTCCCGAAACGAGATCCGCTCCTTCAACAGAGTCTCCAAGGCCTGCTCCCTGTGGGAAGGCCTCTGTGCCTCGCTCATGCCTGCCTTGGAGAGGGCCACCTTTCCCTTTTCTGTGACCCCTTCCAGGGTGATACCCCTGTCCAGGTCCTCGCCGATGAGCAACACACGGATATCCGCCCCGTCGGCCACCGGGTGCTCGCATGCCTTGCAGGCCTCGGCCAGATCGGCCCCATTGCGAACCGCACCCCTTGCGTCCCTGAGAGCCCGATAGAAATCCATGGTAAAGGACGGATCCCCCTTGTCTAGGCTCAGAAAGTCTCCATTCTCGTAACGCCCGAGGCAGTCCATCCCTATTATGAGGACCTGGTCGAGGCGCCCTTGTTTAAGCTTCACCAGCTCCACAAAGGGGCGTATCTCGCACGGCCGCATGACCAGGGCCAGGCGCCTGCCCGTCTCGTCGTGGGTCAGCTGTGCTGCAAATCTGGCCGCATTGGTCGGCACCACAGGGGCCAGCGGATCCACCCCGTGGAGCTTGGCCTGATCCTTTATGAGGGTCTGCATGATGACATTCTTGTAAGGGAGCCTGGTGGGCGCCATGACCGCCTCCACCACCTGGCCCTCCATGAGGGATGCCAGGAAATCCCGCAATCCCTCCAGCACACTGGCCCCGTCCTTTCCCTCTATTCGCGCGTATTCGACCATTGTTGCCCTCTTGAGTGATCTCTAGTTCTTTCCTCCATGCAGGCAGATTTTCCACCCGCCTGTGCGACCGGCTTCAACCTCTATGCCACAAGCTTCCTTTTGACCTGACTCGGTCCCAGGGCCTTTACCTTCTCCACCATCTCCTTGATGGTGTCTGCAAAGAGGTTACCTTCGCTGGCTGCGATCCACCTGAGCCAGAGACGATCCTCCTCGAACCCGAACCTCTTAAGGATATCCTTTAGGAGGGCCACCCTTCGGCGTGCCTTGAGGTTTCCGTTGATGTAGTGGCAATCGCCAGGCCAGCACCCCCCGATGAGGACCGCATCTGCCCCCTCCAACAAGGCCTTGATCACATACTTGGGGTCCACCATGCCGCTGCACATGACCCTGATGAGCCGGACATTGGCCGGGTAAGACAGCCGGGAGGTGCCGGCTAGGTCAGCGGCCGTGAAGGTGCACCAGTTGCACACAAAGGCCACGATGATGGGTTCGAAGTCTGCCATGTGGGTTCCTCCATCGCTTGAGTCAGTCATCCCAAAGATCCTTCCTAGATGACTCCTTGTCCTGCCAGTTGTGGAGCCTCATGTTGGGGAAAAAACAAACACGTGCATCCCATCTGGTGCAAGCTCTAAGCCACCTCCCCGAAGCGTATGGCGTCGAGCAAACCGTCTATCTCCGCAAAGATCTGCTTGTCGGAGAAGTGCTTGACCTTGGCAGCTCCGCTAGGGCAATAGGCAGCGCAGCTTCCGCAACCCTTGCAGACGGCCTCATTGACCACCGAGACACCCCTTCTCTCGTCGAACTCGATGGCCGAGTAAGGGCACAGCTCTCTGCACACCTGGCAGCCCACGCACACATAAGGGTCGATCTCCGAGATCATGGGGCTTACGGTGACACGGCCGAAGGCACTCAAGGCCAGGGCCTCGCTGGCCGCCCCTTTGGCCTGGGCCACGGTGTCTGGGATGTCCTTGGGACCCTGGCAGGCCCCTGCTACGAAGACCCCAGAGGTGGCCGTGGAAACCGGCTCCAGCTTTGGATGCTCTTCGAGGAAGAAGCCGTCCCGGCCAGTGCTGATCCCGAAGATACGCGCCACCTGTTCCGCATCCTTGCGCCTCTCCATGGCCGCACACAGTATCACCATGTCCACAGGCACACGCATGAGCTTTCCGGCCAGGGTGTCCTCTGCCACGACCACCAGTTTGCCTTTCTCCGATTCGTCCAGGGCCTGGTCTGTGACGCGGGCTGCCTTGCCCCTGATCATCGTGACCCCCTCCTCCTGGACCCTTTTCAGGAACTCCTCGTACCCCTTGCCGAAACAGCGCATGTCTATGTAAAAGTTGTAGACCTGGGCATCGTGGCCCACCTTGTCCTTTATGAGATGGGCAAACTTAAGCGCGTACATGCAGCAGACCCTAGAGCAGTACTCGTGATAGTTGATGTCGCGGCTTCCTATGCAGTGGAGAATTGCCACGCTCTCAGGGGGTTTGGTGAAGGAGCCGCCTTGGTCCCGCATGAGGATCTTGCCACCTGTGGGGCCTGTGGCATTGTTTAGCCTCTCGAACTCCAGGCTGGTCAGGACATTGGGGTACGTGCCATATCCGAACTGTTTCATGGGTGTTGGATCCATGAGATCGTAGCCTGTGGCCACGATGATGGAGCCGACTTCCAAATCCACCAATTCATCTTTCATCTCATGATCTATGGCCTTGGCCTTGCAAACGCTCACACAGGCCATGCATTCGGAACAGGCCCCGCAAGCCACGCATCGATGGGCCTCCTGGATGGCGGCTTCGTCCGAGAGTCCTTTGCAGACCTCGGAAAAGCCTTTCCGATCCTCTGGGGGAATTGAGAAAGGCTTTGCCCTGGGCTTCTGCTCAAGCCCTTGGGGAAGCTCTGCCCAGTTCTGACCGCTGGGCCTTTGCTCCCGTCCCTCCCGCATATCCAGTCCGCTAAGATATCTGTGGATGGAAATGGCTGCCTCCCTGCCTGATGCCACTGCCTCTACAGCTGTGGCAGGGCCGCTCACCAAGTCACCACCGGCGAAAACGCCTTGGCAAGTTGTCTCAAAGGTGACGGGGTCAACGACAATGGTGCCTGAGGGGCTCACTGAGATCCCCTGAGTACCTTCTAGGAAGCCCAGGTCCGGCACCTGGCCTATGGCCGAGATTATGGTCTCAAATTCCATCTGGAATTCTGATCCTGGAACAGGCAAAGGCCTTCTCCTTCCCTTGGAGTCAGGCTCTCCCAATTGCATGCGAATGCACCTAAGCCCTACGGCTCGGTCCCCTCTGGTGAGCACCTCCATGGGAGCCACCAAAAACTCTATTTTCACGCCTTCCTCCAGGGCCGCGTCCACCTCCTCGGGATAGGCTGGCATCTCTGCTCTGCTTCTTCTATAAAGGATGGCCACATGTGTTGCGCCCAACCTCAAGGCGCTTCTGGCTGCATCTATGGCCACGTTGCCTCCTCCTATGACTGCCACTCTAGGAGAGATCTCAGGCCTTCCACCCAGGTTTATCTCCTTTAGAAATTGGGTGGCCGGAATTACCCCCAGCACATCTTGGCCAGGGATCCCCAACTCCACGTTCCTGTGGGCTCCTGTTGCCAGATACACAGCCCCGTAACCCTCCCGCAAGAGATCCTCCACTGTGTGGCCGGGGCCAATGGGGCTATTCAGGCGGATCTCCACGTTGAAACGTTTCAGGTATTCTATTTCCCTGTCCAGAACTTGGGGGGGCAACCGGTAATCGGGAATCCCCACTCTTAGCATTCCTCCGGCAACGGGAAGTGCCTCGAAAACCGTGACCTGATATCCCCATTGGGCCAAGAAGTACGCAGCCGAAAGCCCTCCAGGGCCCGATCCTACAATGGCCACCCTGTGTTTTTTCTGAGGGAGGAGGGCAGTGGGCAGTTTGTCCCAGTCCACTTGGTCTGCGGCATATCGTTTTAGCTCCCTTATGGCCAGAGGTTCATCCAGTTCGCCCCTTCGGCACACTTTTTCGCAGGGGGCAGGGCATATGCGTCCCAGGGTTCCTGGAAGGGGAAGCCTCTCCATTATGAGCTTCAAGGCCTCCTGGAACTTTCCCTGACCGATCAGGGCCAGGTATCCTTGAACATTGGTCCCAGCAGGGCATTTCTGCACGCAAGGACCTCTGTCTTTTTTGTCGATTACGAAGGTAATGGGCACGGCCTGAGGGAAGGATCGATAAATGGCTTTTCGGCTTGCCAGGTTCTCATCCCACTCATTGGGTTTCTGTACAGGGCATACATTGGCGCAGTCGCCGCATCCCGTGCATTCCTGGCGAACGTATCGAGCCTTCTTTCGCACCGTTACCTTGTAGTTGCCTATGAAGCCAGAGACATTCTCCACCTCGCTGTAAGTGAAAAGCTCTATGTTGGGGTTTTGCCCCACAGAGACCATCTTTGGTGTGCCGATGCAGGAGGCGCAGTCCAGGGTAGGGAAGGTCTTGTCAAACTGGAGCATATGGCCGCCGATGGTGGGCTGTCTCTCCACCAGATACGCCTTGTAACCAGCCTTGGCAACGTCCAGGGCTGCCTGCATACCTGCTATCCCGCCTCCTACTATGAGCACATTGGGATTCACAGGATACTCTACTGTCTGTAGCGGCCTGTGGAATCGGACCCTGTTGACAGCCCCGCGGATGAGTTCTTTGGCCTTCTGGGTTGCCTCATCCGCATCCTGGGTCACCCAGGAGCAGTGCTCCCTTATGCAGATCATCTGGAAGGAGCGGAAAGGGTTCAAACCTCCTCTCTTTACTGCCCCGCGAAAGGTGATCTCGTGCATCC
This sequence comes from bacterium, assembly GCA_037481695.1. Lineage (NCBI taxonomy): Bacteria > bacterium. Next base: position 136,500 of record JBBFLE010000005.1, read on the forward strand.
TTGGGGAGCAGGAGGCCACCACCACCCGGGTCAGTCCATGCTCCGGGATGTCCTTCTCGATGATTTCCTGGCCCGGATCCGAGCACATGAACAGGTAATCGCGTGCCACCACCACGTCCTTCAAGGTGGCCACGTAATCCCTGACCTCCTCCACCCGCACCTTGCCTGCTATGTTGGTCCCGCAATGACAGATGTAAACCCCTATGCGCTCTCTCATTTTCGTTCCCTGTCAATTCTCATTGTTCAATTGTTTTTCCCCTGCAGTGCCAGGCACTTCTCGCCACAATGGGTTTCAAGACCACAATGGCGAGACTCAATCCTCCAGCGACTCCAGTAAGAGCTCGGATAGCTCCATGACACGCATCTTCTCGGATCGCCCCGTTGTCTTCAGGGCGTCCTCGAACATGGAGACGCAGTAAGGGCAGGCCGCTACCATGACCTCTGCCCCAGTCTCCTCGGCCTCTTTTACCCTCAGTTCCGAGAAGCGCTCCCCAGAAGGCACCTCCATCCAGATCCCGCCACCGCCTCCGCCGCAGCACAGGCTCTCATCCCTGTTGCGCTTCATCTCTTTGAGCTGGACCCCCGGTATAGACCGGATCAGCTCCCTGGGAGGCTCGTAGATCCCGTTGTGGCGGCCCAGGTAGCAAGGGTCGTGATAGGTCACCTTAAGGTGCAGATCCTTCTTGGGCTCCAGTTTTCCCTGTTTCAGGAGATTGGCCAAAAGCACCGAGTAATGGACCACATCCAGATTTCCACCTATCTGGCTGTAATCCTTATGAAACGCATTCATGCAGTGGGGGGAAGCCACCAGGAGCTTCTGGACTTCCTTCTGCTCGAAGAGTGCCAGGTTTCCCTCGGCCAGCCTTGAGAAGAGTTCTTCTCCTCCCAGCTTGCGGCAGGCATCTCCGCAACAATTTTCCCTTTCGCCTATAACGCCGAAGTTCACCCCGCATGCCTGGAGGAGCTTCACCAGGGCGCGGGCTGCCTTCTGGTTGCGTGGGTCGTAGGCCTGGGTGCAGCAGGTGAAAAACAGGTACTCGGTGCCCTGGCCAAAGGGTTTCAATCCCAGGCCTTCTGCCCATTTCAAACGATCAGTGCGCTCCCCTCCCCAAGGATTACCCCTGCTGGAGAGGCTTCCCAGCGGACCCTTCAGGGATGGAGGGATGGTGCCGGTTTCGTTCATCAGGGCCCTCATGGACCTGACCACGTCTATGATCTCCACGCCCCGAGGGCATTTCTGGACGCAGGTATTGCATGTGACGCAGTTCCAAAGGGCCTCTGACTCGAATCCCTCCAGGCCAAGCTGGGCCAGGCGTATCATGCCCCTGGGGCTGAACTCCTTTACCAGGTTCCAGGGGCACAGGCCCGTGCAGGTTCCGCACTGGATACATATCTTAAGGGTCTGCCCTGCCACTTGCGCTATGGCTTCTGTTACCTCTGGAAACGGGGCAAGAGCCTCCATGTTTCTCTCCTCAGAGGATCCCTGTCGCCCGCAAGGTGGGCTTGGGATCCAGAAGATGTTTATTGAGCCATTGATCTGTTCCGGGCAGCTCAGCCGCAAGGGCCAGAAGCTCTGTGAGGTAAAGCACCGGGAGGGCCCCTTGGGCTGGAGCCCTTAGTTCCAGGTTCATGTGACAAAGGGGGCAGAACACCAACAGACACTGTGCCCCGGCCTTTCTAGCATAGGCGTGGATGCGAGCCACCAGCCTATTGGAGAGCTCAGGCTTGGTGACGGCCAGGCCAGCCCCACAGCACTGCTCTTCCAGACCCCACCTCAGGTCCTGGGCTTCCAGGCCCCTTACCAGAGTCCCCAGAGATGCCCTTGGGGAGTGGCCGTCCAGGCCCGTGATCCACTTCTGGCGGCTCAAAAGGCAACCGTAATAAGGTGCTATTCTGAGCCCATGGAGGCCACGGCGTGCCAAAGTGGACACATTCTCCAGGGCCATGGCCAGCAGGTGTTCCAAAAAGAAAACAGGCCGGGTGGAGCCCTGCAGAGCCGCTCCCCAGAAAGCCTCCAAGGTTTTGCCCTCTGCATTGTCCCTGAGGATCCTCTGCCTGGAGTCCCACAGTCTTACGAAACAACTCGGACACAGGGTCATCAGCTCATCTATGCCCCTTGACTCTGCCAGCAGAAGATTCCTGGCTGGAAGTGCAATTCCCCAATACTGGTGGATGCTGTGGGCGGGTGTTGAGCCGCAACAGCTCCAGTCCTCCAGGATCTGCACCTCCGAGCCCAGAAAGGAGGCCAAATCGCAATATGACTCCATCATCTCTCTGGCGCTGGAGGCGAGGGAGCAGCCAGGGTAGAGGTTTATGACCTGGTGTTTGTGAAGTGGTTTTGCGGTTTGCGAATTCATGGAGAGCCTCCGAGCCTCTGTTGGAACTCCTGTGGTCTTCTGACACGGCTAGGAGATAGCTGAAGTCTTCCCTTGAGCATCATCTGAAGTCCCGGTCTCATGTCCTGGAATAGTTTCCCGGTGGCAAGCTTGTAACGCATCATGAAGCCCACTTCGAAGATCCGGCCCCTGTTTTTTACCTGTCTGAGGAACTCCTTGTGAAATGCCAGTATGCCTGGCTCTGCCACCATGAACCCTTGCTCCAGGGCCATCTGTCTGAGGGTGTCCATGAGGCATGGGATGTCCACTCGGTTGGGACACTGGTCCAAGCAGTTGAAGCAGCCTATGCAGATCCAGATGGTCCTGGACTCAAGCACCTGGTTTTTCATTCCCCTCTGGATCATCCGGATGATCTGGTTGGGTCTAAAGTCCATGATCTCCAAGGCAGGACAGCCAGCTGCACAGGAAAGGCAGTGGAAACAGGCGCCAAGTGAAACGCCGCTTCTGGAAGCAACTTCTTGGAGAAACGTTTGGCTCATGGGAATCTTTCCTCCTGGCCGCAGCCTTCTACGGCCTGGCGCAAGGTTCTGAGCAGCAGGCCTGGATCCAAAGGCTTTTCGATGAAGGCTGTAGGCTTGCCAAGCTTCAAAGACTCGAAGAAGGATCTGAAATCCTCTACAAATCTATCCCGCACACCTGTGAGGAGAATCACAGGAACTCCCTTGAGATCCTCCATCTTGCGAATCTTGTTAAACAGGGTCACACCGCTTTTCCCAGGCATCACGATGTCCAGTATGATGGCATCCGGCCTGCTCTGGCTGAGTTGCTCCATGGCCTCCTGTGCGTCCGCTGCCTCCTGAACCCTGAAACCATTTTGAGACAGCAGCGTTCCAAGGTAGAGCCTCACATCCGGCTCATCATCCACAACCAGCACAGTTGGGGCCATGGACATGGATACACCTCCTGCTGCCAGCCTGCACTGAAGTTTGATCTGCCTTGGGGCCTTGGAATGATCTGCTTGAATCACGGCTCTCCTCGTCTGAGAAGACCTTTTTTCTCTGCCTTGAACAGAAGGCAAGAGTCGTGCCGCCATGCTCTTAACATGGCTTCTGGATCACCAGAGCCTTGCGGGAAAAAGCCCTGCAGCTCATACCACCTGAGAGGAAAAAACCCCGAGGCCGAGTCCTCTTAATTCAGAATTGAAATGGAGAGCTGCCCAAAGGCTGGGGATTCAGGGTTTCAAAGCAGTGGAGGGGGATTTCTCCTGAGAAATGGAATATTTCAGGATGGAAATGGAGTTATGCCATATTTCTTCATCTTACGCCAGAGTGTCACAGGGCTTATGCCCAGACGCTTGGCAGCCAAAGCGCGGCGCCAGCTGGCTTCCTTGAGGTGGCGCAGGATCAGGTCCCTTTCGAAAGATTCCACGGCTGTTTCTCGGTTTGTGGGGGTTGGGGCTCCCTGCTTTGTGGGCCCTTCCAGCACATGCTTGGGAAGATCCTCGAGCTGGATGATCACCCCCTTGCTGTGCACGAAGGCATGCTCTATGGCGTTTTCCAGTTCCCGGATGTTGCCCGGCCAGGAATAACTATACATGGCGTCCATGGCCTCTCCTGAGAGCCCGCGAACCCTCCGTCCCATCTGATGATTGAACTTCTCGATGAAGTGGTTGACCAGCATGGGCAGATCCTCTAGGCGGGCCCGCAGGGGAGGGAGCTCTATGGGGAAAACATGAAGCCTGTAGTAGAGGTCCTCGCGGAAAAGGCCGGCCTCCATCTGGGCTCTGAGGTTCTTGTTGGTGGCGGCTATGAGGCGGATGTCCACGCGCATGGTGCGTATGTCCCCAACTCTCTGGAACTCCCTCTCCTGGAGCACTCGAAGGAGCTTTATCTGGACCGAGGGGCTAAGCTCGCCCACTTCATCCAGAAACAGGGTGCCTCCGTTGGCCATCTCGAAGCGACCCACCTTGTCGCGGATAGCGCCTGTGAAGGCGCCCCTGACATGGCCGAAGAGCTCGCTCTCCAGGATGGACTCGGGCAGGGCCGAGCAATTCACGGCGATGAAGGGGTGGTCCTTTCTTTCGCTGTTGTGGTGGATAGCCCTTGCCACAAGCTCTTTGCCTGTGCCGCTCTCTCCGAGAATGAGCACGGTGGTGTCGGTCCGGCTCACCTGTTCCATGCGGCGGTAGACCTGTTGCATGGCCTCGCTCTGGCCAACAATGTGGCTGTAGTCGTAATTGAGGGCCAGCTCCTGGCGCATCCACTCCAGGGCGCTTATGTCCCGCAGTGTCTCCAATCCTCCTATCACTCGCCCCTCGGCATCTCTCAGGGGTGTGGCGTTAACAAGAACAGTGACCCTGCGATGGTTACGGTTCAGGAAGGTGACTTCGCGGTCATAGACAGACACGGAGCAGGAAAGAGCTCTTTCTATAGGACAGTCTCTCTGGCACACGGGACTCTTGAAAAGCTCGTAGCAGCGCCAACCCAGGACCTCCTTAGCAGTGTAACCGGTGATCTCGGATGCAGCCCGATTGAAAGAGGTTATTCGCCAGTCCCTGTCCAGTGTGATCACTCCCACAGGCAGGCTCTCCAGGATGCTGCGAAGCCAGAAGATCTCCCTGTCCTGGAGCCCGGTAGTAGGCTTGTTGGACCTCTGGTGTGTGCTGCCGGGGCTTTTTTGCTGGCCTTGAGTTTCCATGGTCACAACCTTTTGGGAGACAAGAAAGGGAAAACCACCAACTTCATTTTATGCAAAAAGCGAGCCACGGGCCACAACCAAGGCACAAGGAAGACCTTTGAAAGCCTTTTTTCATGGCATCAACAATTCTGCTATTGGGTGGATGGGCCATGTCCTCTGGCAGGATGCATGGGTGAGGGCATGGGGAACCAAGTGGTCCCATCTGGTGGCTCAGGCCGGCTGAGCCAGGCCCGAGAGGTCTTCCGAGGCCCTTGTGTCCTACATGTGAACCTGGGACCCCAAGAGGATCTCTTCTAGCAGCTCTTTTGGGCCAGGCGCTTGAGGGATGGCCCGGAGAGTGAGAGCAGGTTGATCTGCTTTTCTGGAGGGGCTCATTTAACTGACCGGAGGGCTTGGGCTATGGCCTCTGGAGAGATCTCAACCGGATGCACCACGGGCTTGGGATAAGAGCTTGTCAGGCCTGTCTCTGTGACCATGCACACCATCTCCGCCTGAGGATCCAGGAGGCCCTCCCTGATTCCCTTGATGAGCCCTGCCATGGCAGAGGCCCCTGTGGGGCCGCTCCAGATTCCCTCGGTTTCAACCAGAAGTTTTTGAGCCTCTATTATCTCTGCGTCCGAAACATCCAGGGCCAGGCCTTTGCATCCACGCAGAATGCCAAGCACCCATTCTCCCTTCTTGCCCGGCCTTCCTGTGGCCAAGCCCTTGGCCACTGTGGGTCCTGTGGTCATGGGCTGGATGGAAGAGCCGCTTTGAAAAGCCTTCACCACGGGGTTTGCTGCCTCTGACTGGCAAGCCACCATGCGAGGGATCTGGCCGATGATCCCCATTTCCATCATCTCTCTGAAGCCCCTGAAGCAGGCTGTGAAGATCTCGCAGCCTGAGACCTGGGTGATGAAGACCTCTGGCCCATGTCCCAACTGCTCCACTATTTCATAGGCTATTGTCTTTTTGCCCTCGTGCTTGAAGGGATTTCTTCTGGCTCCTCCGTCGAAAACCTCTTTTGTGTCCATGATTCTGTCGAAGTGCTCAATCACATGATCGTACTCACCTTCGTATGTGAAAACTCGAGTTGCCATAAGCGACATGTGGGCCATCTTGAGAGAGTCCCCCCTCTTGTAGCAGAAGATGGCCGAGGCGAGCCCTGCTCTTCGGGCGTAAGTGGCTATGCTTACCCCGGCATTTCCGGTGCTCACAACAGAGATGGCTCTGAAGCCGAACTGGAGGGCCGAGGACACAGCCGTTGCGCTCGTTCTGTCCTTGACAGTGCCAGTGGGAAGGGTGCCCTCATACTTGATGAAAAGCCTGGGTGCACCCAGCCTCGTTCCCAGCTGCCTTGCCCAAAGCAAGGGGGTGTCACCCTCGCCCAAAGTGATCAGGTGCTCCTGGCTCCAAACCGGAAGTACCCTGTGGTAACTCCACAATCCTTTGAAGCGCTCGTCCCGGACCCCGCATTGGGAAAGGGACTCAAGATCGTATTGGGGATCCAGGAGTCCTCCACAAACAGGGCACTCCAGAAGATATGCGGGCTGGTGCTGGGCTCCACAGGCCACGCACTCGAGGCTTTCCAGAAATGAAAATCGGCTCAATTTTGTCTCCTCAGTGGCTCCCACAAGGCCACAGGCCTTATCCAGGCATAGGCCTGGAAAATGCCCCCCAAGCCTTTATTTACCATCTCAGATCAGCCGCCTAGGGCTTTCCATCCCAATGGGCAAATTATCATGTCACAGGCTAAAACAACAACCTCAAATGGGGCATCTCATGCACCGGATCTAGGTGGGTGTTACTAACCCTCTTTGTCCAGGCCATCCCCAAAAACCTTCTTGCCTCTCTTAAGAAAAAGATTGACCAGGAGCGCTATCAAAAAAAACCGCCAAGCAAATAAAATCAATTGCATCATGCTCATTCCCTCTTGCGCCTCAATCCTAAGAATCCGAGCATTCTTACCCAAAACCGCTTTGAGCTGTTTTGGGTAAAAAAGCCGCCTTTGTGCCAGAATTTACCCAAAAGTGCTTTGAGCTGTTTTGGGTAAAAAAGGTCACAACCCGGCATTAACCCGCATTACCAATTTTTGGACTGCCCAGAGTAAATTTAGTATATTGTCGTAAGTCCTTAAGAGTTCTGGGTCATGGGGCTGGGCGGACCCGTGAAAGAATGAAATGACCCTCTGCCGCCATGGGGCAGGCAAGAGGCTGGGGTCAATCTCAATGAGAGGCAAGGTGGTGTCATGCAAAGGCAGATTCATTTTACCCTGAATGGGAAAAGCGTTGGCCTTTCTGTGGATGATGAGCGGATGCTCCTTTGGGTGTTGCGCTCGGATCTGGGTCTGACCGGCACCAAGTACGGCTGTGGACAGTCCCTGTGCGGGGCGTGCACCGTGCTTTTGGATGATGAGGCGGTACGGGCCTGTGCCACGCCCATGAAGGAAATCCAAGGGAAAAAGGTTACAACCATAGAGGGACTGGCCAGAGACGGAAGGCTCCACCCTCTGCAGGAGGCATTTGTCCGCCACAATGCCTTTCAGTGCGGTTACTGCACACCTGGGATGATCCTGACTGCCTACGCGCTGCTCCTCAGGAACTCGAATCCCAGTGATGAAGATATCATCAGCCACATGGAGGATAACCTGTGCCGCTGCGGCTCCCACCAAAGGATCATTCGCGCCATAAAGGATGCGGCCAGGGAGATGAGAGGGGGCTTGAGATGAGTGAGCTTGACCGCCGAGAATTCCTTGAGATCGCTGGCTCTGGGATCTTCGTTTTCATATCTGCCATGTTTCTCCCCCAAACTGCCCCAGCCCAAGAGCCAACCAGGCTTCCCTTGCGACTCGAATACCCCAAGGACTGGAGTGCGTACCTGCGTGTTGGGGCCGACGGCAGGGTCACGTGCTTTGTGGGCAAGGTGGAGATGGGCCAGGGGGCAATGACCGCTTTGCCGCAACTGGTTGCAGAGGAGCTGGATGTGCCACTTTCCTCGGTGGAGATCGTGATGGGCGACACTGAGCTTTGCCCCTGGGACATAGGCACCTTCGGATCCCTCACAATAAGACAGTTCGGCCCTGTGCTTAGGGCAGCGGCCGCTGAGGCCAGGGCCGTTTTGCTTGAGCTTGCCTCGGAAAGGCTCGAAGCACCGGCCGAGCGGCTTCAAGTGCAAGAAGGGGTGGTCTTTGACACTGCTCGGCCGCAAAACAAGGTGACCTATTCAGAGCTCGCAGGTGGAAGGCGCGTTGAAAGGAGCATCAAAGTAGCTCCGGAACCCAGGAAGGCAGGTTTCAAGGTCATAGGGACCTCTGCCCCCAGAAGAGATGCCCTGGCCAAGGTGACAGGGGCTGCCGAGTATGCAGGGGATATGAGGCTTCCCGGTATGATGCACGCAAGGATCCTGAGGCCCCCTGCCCACGGCCTCAAACTCAAATCAGTTGAAACATCTGGGGCAGAGTCTATACCGGGGGTGAGAGTCGTGAGGGAAGGCGAGATGGTTGCCGTGCTTCACGAGCGGCCTGATTTGGCAGACAAGGCCCTGGGTCTTGTCAAGGCCAGGTTCCAAGGCCCGACCATGGCGGTAGATGACACCACGATCTTTGATCATATTGAAACACATGCCCCCGAGGCCCGTCTCGTGGCTCAAAGCGGTGATCTGGAAGAGGGCAAGAGGAAGGCATCCCAGGTGTTCACTGAGAGATATCTTAACAGCTACGTGGCCCACGCACCCATAGAGACCCACTCGGCATTGGCAAAGATCCAAGACGGGCGGGTCACGGTGTGGGCATCCACCCAGGCTCCCTTCATAGTACGAACACAGGTGGCCCAGGCACTCGGGCTTGAGCCGTCAAAGGTTAGGGTGATCACCCCATTTGTGGGAGGCGGCTTTGGGGGGAAAACAATGGCCCCTCAGGCCGTTGAGGCCGCCAGGCTGGCAAGAATAATAGGCAGGCCTGTGCAGGTGGTTTGGGACAGGGCCGAGGAGTTCTTTTTTGATACATTTCGGCCTGCCTCGGTGGTAAAGATACGATCCGGGCTGACCAAGGAGAATGAAATTGCCTTTTGGGACTACGAGGTCATATGCGCCGGGGATCGCGAGGCCAAGCAGTTCTACGATGTGGAGCACCAGCGCACAGTTGCCCGTGGCGGTTGGCAGGGAAGCCAGCCAGAAGGGCTCCATCCCTTTGGTGTGGGGCCGTGGCGGGCGCCCTCTGTAAACACCAACACCTTTGCCCGCGAATCGCACATAGACATTATGGCATCAAAGGCAGGAATTGACCCTTTGGAGTTTCGCCTGTCGCATCTAAGCGACAGGCGTATGGTGAGGGTCCTTAAGGCAGCAGCCCAGGCCTTCGGTTGGGTGCCTGGATCTGCACCAAGCGGCCGTGGGGTGGGAGTTGCCTGTGCCCTTTACCTTGGCACCTATGTTGCGACCATGGCCGAGCTCCAGGTGGAAAAACCAAGTGGCAGGGTAAAGGTCAAGAGGGTTGTTTGCGCCCAGGACATGGGGCTTGTGGTAAACCCCGAGGGCGCACGCCAGCAGATGGAAGGCTGCATCACCATGGGGCTGGGCTATGCGCTGAGCGAGGAGGTGAAGTTCAAAGGGGGTCAGGTGCTGACCAAGAATTTTGATAGCTATGAGATCCCGCGCTTCTCTTGGCTTCCCAAGATAGAGACAGTCATCGTGGAAGCACCGGAAGAGCCTGCCCAGGGCTGCGGTGAGCCGCCCATTGTGTGCATGGGCGCGGTCCTGGCAAATGCCATCTTTGATCAGACAGGGGCCAGGGTAAAACAGCTTCCCATGACTCCAGAGAGGATAAAAAGGGCCATGGCAAAGACATAGCCAGGCAAGAAAATGACCTGTTTCTTTAAGGCTGAATCGTGTGGGCCGAGCCTTGGTTAGGCCTGAAACAAGAGGAAAGCACAAGCGAGACCCCAGGTAAACAAAATGGCCTCCCGGACCCATAATATGCTGTTATAAACTGCTTCATGTACAAGCCTGTCTGGCCTTGCCCATTGGCAGCCAGAGCCTGGCCTCCAAATGTTTTTTTACCCAAAAGTGCTTTGAGCTGAAATGGGCAGATCCAACAGCATTGATCTTTCTTGTTGTATGGATTATGAATTGACAGATTTGTCCATGACATGCAAAAGAGATTGGGAGCGTTATTCAGATTGTGGGGTTGCTATGACCGCTAAAAAAGGGCTTGTCCGAGAACACACAATGACCGTTGGGTTTAATGCCATTTCAAAGTAGGGGCGAGACGTGCCTCCCCCTTCAACCCTAAAACTGGATTTCTTCCTGGGAGCGGGGTTCTCCAGTCAGCTGATTGTGCGGGCGGGGAGCCCGCACTCCCAACGAAAAATCGTTTTCGGGCAAGCTCCTAGCCTGATCGCCGTTCCATCAGAAAAGGATGGAGGTTTAGACATGAGTTCTTCGGATCTCCCCTCGGGCCGTGTCTTGGATATACGGATTGCCCAAATCGCCGTCAGCCTACCGGTGATTGCCTTTTTGTGCGCTCTCAGCTTCTTCAATTACCTCCTGTTTCATTCCCTCGTGGAGATGTTCAGCGTGGTGGTGGGTGCTCTCATTTTCGTATTGGCTTGGACTACAAAATCTTACATGAGCAACCATTACCTGCTCTTCATAGGGATCAGCTATCTGTTTGTAGGACTGATCGACCTCTTTCACACCCTCGCTTACAAGGGAATGGGGGTGTTCACCGCCATCACGGCCAACGAACCCACTCAGCTGTGGATCCTGGCCCGCTATATGGAAAGTCTTTCCCTTGTCATCGCTCCCACCTATGCACGCAAAAGGGTCCCCTTCATCCCTTGGGTTATTGTCTACGGAGCACTCACATTAAGTGGGCTGTTGCTAATCTTTCAATGGAAGATATTCCCCGACTGTTATGTGGAGGGAAAGGGGCTCACACCTTTCAAGATCGTCAGTGAGTACGTGATCTGTGGCCTAGTCTTCATGGCTGGTTTACGCCTCCTTCGTATTCAGGCCATCTTAGACTTGAAAGTTTTCCGACTGCTTTTGGCCGCCATGGCTGCCACGGTAATCGCCGAACTGGCCTTTACTTTCTATGTCAGCGTTTACGGACTTTCTAATATGGTAGGACACCTTTTTAAGCTCCTATCATTCCTCTTGGTTTTCGAGGGCTTGGTGCGCACCGGCATTCGGGATCCTTTCGCCCTCCTCTTTCGCCAACTCAAGCAGGAAAAGAAAGAGCTGGAAGTGGCTCTGAGGGAAATAAAAACTCTGAAGGGACTTCTCCCCCTGTGTGCTTTCTGCAAGAAGATCCGGGACGATGAAGGCTATTGGCACAATCTTGAAACTTATATTCCATCAAAAACCGATGCTCAATTTTCACACGGCGTCTGCCCAGATTGTTTGCAAAAGCATTATCCGGACCTTGCCCACGATATCCTAAAGGATCTCGAAGCAAAAAAAACCGTTTCGGATGGATGAGACAGGCGTGGACCAGTTGGGGGGGATAGAGTCAATCATTTTGCATAAAATTCTCCGGCCTCGAGCCCATGCCACATGGGCAGGTTCTTGGGCAATTTAGCCAGAGGGTTTGAATCCTAGTGCAGTCTTCTTGAACTTCTTTGGGATCTTGGCCAATACATTCCTTGCAACGTGAACCTGGCAACACTGCCCCCTGGCCTGAAGACCTCCTCGAGTCCAGCTGGCCAATCCATGAGCTCCAAATCACCTTCAGGGAGGTGATCATTTTCTCAAAAACTAGATGTTGCCCACACGATGGAGGCTGTTTAGAATTCCAGTCCGGGCACCCCCGAGGGGTCAATATCTATGAAAAACCTCTGTCATATTCGTGAAAAGTGACACCCATTGGCAGCCAGAGCCTGGCCTCCAAAGCTTTTTTTACCCAAAAGTGCTTTGAGCTGAAATGGGTAAAAATCTATGACAATCCCAGTCCAGGACCAAAGGCAGGATTGGGAAAGTTGAAAACATATGAATGCTTCACAAAGACAGTGCGGCCAACAAGTGGCAAGGTTGGTGGCACATACATCTCGCTTTTTCCAGTCGAACACGAACGAGGTTGCAAATCGACCCGAGCATGTGGCGACCGGGTCGTCCTTTTCACAATGGCTCCTGCTCTCCTCTTAGCCATGCGCGGCCCTGATGAGTGATTTCTCAGATTCCGCGGAATGAATCACTTTTCATGAGTCCTTCCTTGAACAAGGAATTGGGCGCCCACTGCGCCGCATTGCGGAAGAACTCCTCGGGGTCGAGGTACACTTTCGGGGGCCGTGCCCTGCACGACCGTCCATAAGTCAGCGGCTAAGACGGCCTCGGCGAGGCGTCCTTCGCTAATGTCCTTGGGAGGGATGGCAATAGCGTACCAGGGTTTGAGAGTCATGCTCATCTGTCCGTCCCCGTGGCCTGAAACTCGATTTTGCCGACTTCCGTGACACGTTTGGAAGCGTCCAACACCTCCAGGGAGATCAGGTTCCCGGCCGCGTCATAGTCCAGAATTACACCCGGCTTATCCTCGTCGCTTTCCGCCACGGGCGTGTCGCTTTTGAGGATCACTGTCAGCGTGTCTGTCTTCTGATCGTATGTGACTTTCATGATTCTTCCCTCCAGTACTTTTCGATCTTACTCGTCCGATAGACGGTCACAACTTCTGCAGGCGATCGGTCCACGTCCACAAAGACATGGACAAGATACGTCTTGCCGCCCATCTGGACCTGCGACTGCAAAATGTCCCGGCCCGTTCGTATAGGTAATCGTTGATCGGGCCGCTCCAGCACGCTCCGAACGATGTGCTCCTCGATTCCCCGACGTGCCATCTCCAAGAGGGCATGGGACGTCAGTAGGTATGAGCGAACCGGCTCAGCTTCTGTCATAGTTCACGTTCCTGGCCAAAAATCAAGTGTGGCTTGACTGTCCCTGTACGTTGCAATGATCTCATCCACGTCAGTGCTCGTCTTGCGTCCACAAAGTGGCATCATACTCGCGTGCAGCGGCCAGGATCAGGCTGTCGGCCATGGGCAAGCCCTGCTGCACGGAAAGCAAAGCGGCACTCAACGCCACGGACGCTGTGAGTTCCACACCCTTCTCCTTTCGAACCAGATTCGTCATGCCGATTATATCACCCCTGACGGTTTACTCCATTCTCCCAATGCCTCCAGCACCAGCCGCCGGGTGCGGTATTCGCCGCACTGGCTGATTTCCTTCTCTTTTACCATCTCCCAATTGAAGGGATTGGTACTTTCTTGATGCGATCCCCCCTGGCCAATGGAAGGAGGGATGACGATGGAAAAGAGGTTGACAGTAGTGGTTCTAGGAGGAGCTGGCCTTGCCCGTTGGCAGCCAGAGCCCGGCCTCCAAAGCTTTTTTTACCCAAAAGTGCTTTGAGCTAAAATGGGTAAAAATCTGTCACAGTCCTTACTGATATATGATTACGACTAAAACAAATAAGACTTCGCAGTGAAGCTGAAGGGCCCGGCTGCAATTAAGAGTTGGACTGAGCCGTTTCGGGGTGCAGGTGGCCGCGCCCGGCCAAATCGTCCACGCTGAGGCCGCGGCCTATACGAGGGACTGACCTGGAGCAGGATATTTGGCCAGAGATTCGCTTCTTGGCCCAGAGCGCGATCAATGAACTCGCGAATACGCGGGTCTGCGATGAGGATAAAGGAGCGCACGAAATCGCGGTATTCGTTCAGGACGGCCGCATGCAGGTCAAAGATGGTCATCGGATCAACTCCTTTGTGGGCAAAAGGTTGAAGATAGTTTGACTTTTTGCACACATGGTCGCGGTGACGGGCGAGCATGTCAACGGGATGGTTCGGCTTCCTGAGCAATCGCGGATAACCTTTGGATGCTCCAGGTTTGTTCTGCCAGTTGTATATAGAGTTGCTGACGCTCATCCAGGTCAGCCTTTCTGAAATGGTCATAAGGCTTGAAGGGCAAGCCGCTTCGCTGGATGAATTTCAAAAAGCCGGGGTTGTGTTCGTAACACTTGGGGTGCAGCGACTGCGCCAAGAGGTTCTGCTTGAGGTAGTGTTCCCGCTTTTCTTCGTAGGGCAGGTCGCTGTAACTGGCATTGAATGATTTCGGAAGAAGCAGCAAGCCACCGATGCGATTGCGGTAATCGACAAAGTCAGCGGAATGTGCGAATTCGTCCTGGTGCTGCTCAAAGTGGTCAGCCCAGATATGTTCGACCTCATAGCGAACCTTACCATTGCCTACATACTCAGCGTAGCGGGAAGGCAGTCCGGACTGTCGCTCCAGAAAGTCGGTCATGCGCGCCAGCAGGCGGTGGATCATGTAGCGGTTCATCTTGTGCATGCTGAAACGCTCGTTGGCGCTGAAACTTTCTTCTTCGCGTAGACGTTCGGCGAGTAGATGGGCCAATTCTTCCGGTGACTTGCCGCGCACTTGCTTCATCACAGAGAACATTCCGTACTGCATGGTATTGTACGAGATGCTTTTCCAGTTCCACAGGCGACGCGCTAGCAGGATTTCGATGAAGGTGGCGAGGATGCGAATTTTCTTGAACGCCGTCACCTCGTCATCTTGGGGCCGGATGGCAGCCAGCAGGACGGGGTATTGGAGCGTGAAACCCAGTTGGGCGATGTGGAACAGGTCTTCCAGTCCGGTGGTATATTCCTGGGCGGCCTGTCGCAGACGCCTGTAGCAGCGGGCGTAGAAGCGCATGTCGCCTTCGATGAAGTGGTAAAAGTCATTGCTCTTTTTCAGACCCATCGCTTCCCGATGGTCGCGCACCCAGCGGTGGAATTCTGTGCCCAGGCGGTCGAAATCTTGCGGTTTGGCGTGCTTCTTACGCTCGCGGATGGACTCGGCATACTGACTGCGCAGCCAGGCTTTGAAGAAATCGGCCATCTCGTCGGCTTCAGGTTCGGTCAGGATTTGCTGGACCTGTTTCCAGGCCTGGGCAGCGGCGGTGCGTTTGGACTCATCAGTGATGTTCGCCAGCAGGTAGCCTTTGAGCATGTCGGTCGGCGAGAGGGAAAGACCGCGATCGTTCATGGTCTCGAAGATGGTGTAGGCGTCCTCGTCATTGTAGGCAGTGATTTCGACCAGGTGGACGTTTTCGATGAGCCAGTCCACGAAGTAGGGCAGCGTTTCGTCCTTGATCTCTTCGGGGAAGTGAGCTTCGATATCGCGGTAGCGGGCGTGGATGTTGCGTACCGATTCAATCTGCCCGTTGGGGTCAAACTCCGCGCCGCTGAATAGCGCATCCATGACCGACTGGCGCTCAGGCACATCCAGGTTGAAGGATTTCTTGCCGTATTTGACGGAGAAGATCATATCGGCCACGTCCACTCGGTCTTCGCGGTCACGCTGCAGGTTGTGCAGGTAAATCAACAGCAGGGTGAGTGTGGTCAGGCGCTGCTGGCCGTCAATCAGGAATTTCTGGCCGCCCTTGTTGCTGACGACGATAGGACCCAGGAAGTAATGCCGGTAGGAGGCGACCGCTTCCCGGGGATTGGCCTCGTCATGGTCTTCCAGGAAGCAAGCGGTCAGGTCATCCAGCAGTTCTTCCACCTGCTTGGACTGCCATTTGTACTCGCGCTGGTAGTAGTCAATCGAGTACTTCATGCCTTTGAGCAGTTCTCGTACCGTTTTGGAAATGCCGTGAATTTCCCGTTGTTCATGACTCGATGTGGTCATTGCGGCCTCCCGATTATCTGCGGCCGCGCCCAGGCCTCCAGCACCAGCCGCCGGGTGCGGTATTCGCCGTGTCGGCAACAATACCCGAATGAAGGTGAAGAATGCTCATAGTTCACACTCGTCCAACAGTTGGCGGACAAAACCGACGGCATCCGCCTGCGTTGCAGCATCAGGCCGCCCATAAAGAAACTGTGAGACGCGCCATGGACCGATGGAATGAGAGTCCTGGAAATCCATACGCAAGTATTCCATCGCCCTCATGGCTGTCGAATCCGTCAGCAATGGACGCAAATCCGCCGCCACGTCCGCGACGCCACGACCGTAATTTCGCAGCACGTAGAACAGATCATAAGCATCCTTGTTTTCGCCGCGAATATGGAAGGCCAGCGCCTTGAGCACCACGAACGCCCCAGCCCCGCAGACTCGCATGTCCCGTCCGAGTTCGACCGTTTCGCCAACGATTGTCCGACCACTCAGTGCAACGATTTGGTTGTTCCGAAACGCAAGGTGCAACCCTGGCGCGATGATCGCGGCCCAGTCTTGGGTAAGCGGAAAGAGCCGCCCTGCTTGCGCCTCGGCGTTTTCTTCCGGCTCGATCAAAAAATCCACCGCCACCGGAGGATCGCTGATCCGCCAACGCTGCCGCGTCAGTTGCCCCGCTTCGTTCTTGTCGGGCGCAAATCCAGCACGCCGCAAGCGCTCAGCCACTTCCTGGTATCGTTGTTCTCCCACCAGCGCAAACGCCAGCGCCAGGTCCAAATCCATGGTGCCCACGTATGGCGTGACATGGAGAGGCAACCGCTCCTGGTCAATCAAGAGCGACGGCACCAACCCGCCCACAACCACCAGTTCCGGCATCAAATCCCCAAGCTTCGTAGCCAGATACAGGCAGGTGGCTTTCACCCGCGCCACCTGTTCGGGCGGGTAACCGGCAGCGGTGGTCGGTTTCTCAGGCATGGTTTCCCTTGCTCAAGAATTTCCGGCGTATTTGTTCCGCGGCCTCTGCGGAGCGTTCAGGATGATTCTTCAAGTCCAAATAAACCTGCACCGGATGGGCGCAGCGAATGCCGGCCAGTTCAGCCGCTCCGTGAAAAACACCGATATCGTTGGGCAGCACGAGCCACACATTTTCGCCGCTTGACTCCTCGCGTAATCCCACCGCCTGCAGAAGCGCAGCCGACGGCATTTGCTCCACATAAACAACCACCAACCGGAACCCTGCAAACTGCACGAGCAGCCATGCTGCAGCGAGACCGGTCACCGCACACGCAAGTTTAGCTCTCGCAAACTCCTGGCTTAGCTTCTGCACAATTTCATCGCTCGACCGGGCGGGGATATGCCCCCGCATGATTTGGTGCTTGGAAAAATCGTAAGCCGCGCGCCAGGCTTCCAACATCGCCCCAAAGTCGGCCAATTTCACAGCGCCCTTCTTATCGCGCACCACCAGGCGCTGTTCCTCCAATTTGCGAACCACCCGGCTGGTTAACCCCTTATCCAAACCGGTGGCGTCCGCCAACTGCTTCTGGCTGAAGCGTTCTTCTGGATGCATCAACAACCAGCGCGCAATCCGCGCGCTCTTGGGCGCGAACGGGCTCGAAGGCCGGCCGGGCCGGGTGAATTGATTCGGTTTACCTTCGATGTGCACGCGCAAACCGGGCGCTTCCACATGCGCGTTACCGGACAAATCCAGCCAACTGACCCCTGCTTCGGCGCACAATCGCCGCCCGACTTCCCCCATGTACGGCACCACAAGCAAAGGGATCACCTTCTTCCCCATTGCCGAGGCACAACCACGCAACTGTTGAATCGCCGCCAATATATCGGCAGCGTTCGCCCGGCTCTTGTATTCCACCACGAACGTGTCCTCGGCAGCGGTCACCACCAAATCAGCGAACGCCCTTTCCCCGGCCGATCGCGCAGGCGCTCGAGCCCAGACCTCTTCTCCTTTCAGCCCGAGGATCGCTGCGAGCCTTTGCGCAATCTCCTGAACTGCCAGTCTGTCCGACAAAGACTTCATGTTGACTTTATACCTAAAGTTGATCACGTGGTCAACTGTCATGATTCACTCAACTCCCCTCGTTTCTCATCCACGCCTGCAGCACCAGCCGCCGCGTGCGGTATTCGCCGCACTGGCTGATTTCCTTCTCTTTTACCATGTCCCAATTGAAGGGATTGGTACTTTCTTGATGCGATCCCCCCTGGCCAATGGAAGCAGGGATGACGATGGAAAAGAGGTTGACAGTAGTGGTTCTAGGAGGAGCTGGCCTTGCCCGTTGACAGCCAGAGCCCGGCCTCCAAAGCTTTTTTTACCCAAAAGTGCTTTGAGCTGAAATGGGTAAGAATCTATGACAATCCCACTCCAGGACCAAAGGCAGGATTGGGAAAGTTGAAAACATATGAATGCTTCACAAAGACAGTGCGGCCAACAAGTGCATAGTACAGACTGAGTTGATGCGCCTGTTAGCCGTCATGAACTCATGACTCGAATTCACCACGAGGCAGTCCTGACTGGCGGATGATGGACTGAAGCGTCCCGATTCTTATTTCGTCATGGTTTGGGACAGGAACCGTTATCGTGCCCTGGGAGAGCTTCCTTTGCATTACGATTTTGGCCACCTCGTCGACGCACCTCTATAAAGCCATGCTTTGAGAGAATGGAGCACACCTCTTTGCCAGAAAGAGTCCGAAGCCTACCCAACTGCCACCTCAACTTGGGTTACGAAAATCTCCCCATGAAGACGTCGGCCGATTTCTTCGGGTGATGCTGTTTCAAAGAAAAGTTCCAATGCTTCCCGAAGATTGTCTCTAGCCTCTTCAACGCTAGAGCCTTGGCTCGCGATGTCTAACTCCGGGCACAAAGAAACGTAACCGTCACCCTCTCGCCCAATTATTGCCGTGAGTTTCATTTGTTGCCTCCCTTTTGACCACGGATTTCCCTCTCCCCAATCCATGTCTTTTTCCCTCGTGTCTCAACTGGCTATCTCAAGGACAATGCCAACAAGGTGAAACTGGAGAGCTTTGAGCTTGGCCCTTTCTTTTCATCCACAGGCTATTTTATTTCGTGGGAAATTCATTTCCAGGGGGCCTCATGGCCTTTTCCCCGAGCCTTGCACCCTCGAAATCCTCATCGGCCGGCACTGACACTGGGCTTGTCTCCTCTGCCGCATACCCAACGCCCAGGGTCACCAGGCGCCATCGAGCATTAACGGGACCCCCGTCCGGTGTAGGACCTGGTTGCACTGAGCCCACCCGCAAAGGTCCTGGGTACTGGAGTTGAGATCGAGGCGAAGCATGCTAGACCCCTTTTGTCATGCTGGTACAGAAACCAAACACCTCGATGGGGTCTCCCACGGGCTCTGTGGGCCAAAGCCCGATCCAAGACATGCTCCCTCGGGGCTTCCCTCTAAGCACTCGGCAACGTTGGACCAGGGCCGTGCGCAAGCTGGCCGAATATTACCACACATCCCTCGATCCCGTCACCGAGGAGGAACTGCGCATCACTTCCTCTGCCCCACAAGTTCAAGCTGCTTCTTCCCCCCCCCGTGGCTGGCGCAGGCGTTGCGGGATCGGGTTTTTCTGCGAAGAGATTCTTCCCGGCCCCTTGAGGGTCTATGGAGTACGAGGGATTCTGGGCGCTTTTCAGATGCTTTGCCATCTCCTCTTTTCCCACCTCGTCTTTTCCTTATCCCAAGGAGCAGTTCCATCAAAGCTGCACTCGTAGTTCCTCAGGCCTACCCCCCATGTGCCTTGAGAAGTCTTATCCGCTTGCTCCCTCCTGTGCGCCACCGGCTCTTTCGAGAATCTCGAAGCTCAGGTTCAACTGCCGTGCGGCCTCCTGCATTGCCTTGAGCGTGGGATCCTCCTCGCTCATCTCCTGCCCATCGCGGAAGATGATCTCGAAGCGCACGCCGAGCCCGAGCTTCTCCAGGTTCATGCGCGCGGCGGGTCCGACAAAGCAACGAAAAAGCTCGGCCCACTGCTCGACCGGTACGTTACCGCGGACCACAAACCGGCGGACCGTGCTCTGAGCCTTAGGAGTGGTTACAGTTGCGCCTCCTCCGGGCTCGCTGACGAGGGTGCCGGCACCCGGTCCTCCCACGACAACTGGTTTATCCGTGTCCACGCAGACTCCAGCTACTTCCTCGCCCCCGTGAGCCTTCGGTGTCTCCTGGGTGAACGGCGGGATGATCCATACGCCGTCCTCGCTGGGATCCAGGGACACCGACTGCTTGCAGTATCGAGTCTGGAGCGTAGAAAGACTTGATCCATGACCGATTCCCACCAATCCGTCAGCACACGCCTGGGCGAGCCCTGCGGTCACCGCTTCCTTGGTGGCGACCATGGGTTTGTCTGTGAAGCGCAGGAAAGCCTCGACAGCGTCTTTGAGGCGCAGTCCGCCTTCCTTCGGGATCAGACCAGTGTCCTCCAGCGTCACCGTTCCCACGCGCCGAAGAATCCACTCCTCGTCTTCGACGAGCGTGGGCCATACATAGCCTAGGTGTTCCTGAAAGGTCCGGCGCGCATCCGAGAGCACGCACGACTCCACTTCCTGCCCGTGCACCCGAAGGACGACGGTGTAGGCGGGGCCCAGCGCCTCCAGCGCAGCCTTGCGCGCCGCGTCCAGGCGTTTCTTGAGGTCTTCGCGCTGCTCTTCGTCAAGCTGGTCCCAGTAGTCCGCGCGCACGCCCTCCAAGGCCGCCCGCTCCCGGTGTGCCTGCCGCAGTTTGCTTAAGCCCCGAGCGGTTCCCACCAGGAACAGAAGCGTGTTACGGTACAGACGGTCCTTCCCACCGCACCGGCTGCTGATCGCCTTCACGCGTTGGAGGACAGTATTGCCTGTCTCTTCTTGTGACAGGCTGGAAGCCTGTCCTCCTTCGTCCCAGGCGAGCGACGGCGGCAGGACCAGCAAGGTGAGCGACTTCTGCTCCGGCAGGTCCTCCGCGGGGTTGACGATTACGCGCCAGGTCGCGCCGGCGACAGCTCCTTTCTGCGACTCGGTCCTGAGATCCTCGAGGATCGCTTCCTCGAACGTTTCCTTTGCGCTTTGCTGTCGGTACTGGACGACCAGCTTGTTCAGTGTCGGCTTGGTGCCGAACCAGTAGCGCTTGCCCAGGCTCCCCGCCGTCGTTGTGTGCAGGTAGAAGCAGCGATTCTCCAGTTCGAGCAAGGCCCCGTCGGTATAGTTCCAGTTCAGGCCCTGCTTCGAGCAGGCGAGCTTTAGGTCCTTCGAGCTGAATCCGCTTCGACCGCCCTGGCCGCCGAAGGATCCGAGGAGGATTGCGGAAGCCAGACCCTGCCCGATGGACTCTCTTCGGTAATCGCCTCCGCGCTCCTCGTCGAAGATGCCCCCATTGGACCGTTCACCGGTCACATCGGCCGCTGCAACGGACTGATAGGCAGGTCCCCAGAATCTCGTCAGAGCCGCTTGCAGAGCATCTACGGACCAGCGGATGTGGCATGGCTGGATCAGGTGCTGGGTCTCGGTGTTGCCCTGCTTTCGACTCCAGAGATCACCCACGATGCTCGCGAGAAGACGCAGCACACCCCGCGTCCGCTGGAAGTCCGGGTGGCTGCCCCAGCGGGTGTAAAGCGCATCAATGAGAAGCGGATGGAAGGGATAGGCGCGCTCGATCTGCTCGCGGTAGGTGTTTTTCGCAGCCTCCGAGGGAACCTCCCCCGAGTGGTCCGCGTACATGGCCTGATAGACCTGGGCGACCTTCGCCGGATACCAAGAGTCGGGAGATGGACTGCCAGCCTGCACACCATCCATGGACTCGAACAGGCGGGCACGCACAACCTCGTAGATCTCCTCGTCCGCAACCGGCTTGACGTCAGCCCCGAGGCGCTGGAAGCGCTTCTCCAGCGTCACGAAGGCTTCTTGCCCTTTTTCGCTCTGGGCGACCTCGTACTTACTCGCAGGCAGCGTCGCCACCACGACAGCCCCTGGAACCTGTTGCACGGCTTCGGTCAACTGCTGGATGAAGGAGACGGTCTGATCCGCGAGGCTCGTGTCACCCACGGCAACCGCGGCTGCGCCCACGCAGTAGTCGGCCAGCTCGTCCAGCAGGATCAGGCAGGGGGATGCGGCGCGCAGAATCTCGGCGAAAAGTCCCTGCGGCACGCGCTGACTCTCGTCATTCGCCCGCACGCGCTCGTAGAGAGCCTTTCCGCCTAACTGGTACGCCAACTCGCCCCAAAGCGTGCGAAGGTGAACGCCGTCTTCCACCCGGCGGCCCTGGGTCGCGTCGCAGGTCTGGTTCGTGAAGACAGCGACGCCTTTCACCTTCTTCGGCAGTTGCCCGCCGATGGCCTTTCGCAGTCCCTCCGCGTGAGGTGATTCCTTCAACCGATCCGCGTGTTTCGCCAGGTGCCACAAGGCCACGAGGGTGTGAGTCTTGCCGCCGCCGAAGGCGGTCTGGAGGCTCATGACCCGGTCTCCCGATGACAGGCTGGATGCCTGTGCTCCACCAAGCGCCGCAGCGACCCGCCTCAACACGGTGCATAGCCCGCTCGTCAGGTAGGTCTTGCGGAAGAATTCCTCGGGGTCGAGATACACCTCAGGGGCGGTGCCCTGCACAACCGCCCACAGGTCAGCTGCGAAGACGGCCTCGGCGAGGCGTCCTTCGCGAATGTCCTTGTGAGGGATGGCAATCGCGTACCAGGGTTTTAGCGTTTCGTTCATGAGGGCTCTCCCATGTCCATCTGGATGTCGGAGATTTTCTTTTTCACCATGGGCAATTCCCGTTGAAGGATTTCCCAAATGATCTCCAGATCCAAACCAAAATAATCGTGCACGATGCGATTGCGCAAACCAATGATCCGGCGCCATTCGATTTCAGGGTGCTGTGCCGTAAAGGACTCGGGAAGCCGGTTGGCGGCTTCCCCGATAACTTGCAGGTTTCGCGCAACGGAATCTATTGTCTTCTCATCGGAAACGAAGGTGTCATGGTCCAACCCCGCAATGTACCGCTCTATCTTCTCGATGCACTCGAGGATGTCGGCAATCAACAGATGAACCGGCCTATGGGACATCAATGAGTTCCCTTTCAATGATGTTCCAATTTCTCGGTTTGATCGCCCTGCGGGAGACCAATTCGGTCCGAACGCCGAGCATGGCTTCAATCTCCTCAGCCAGATCCACGAACCGCCAACCGATGGAGGGGTCAACTTCCACGAGGATATCCACATCGCTGTCCTCTCTCTGGTCCCCTCTGGCATACGAACCAAAAACGGCCAGTCGTCGAACGCCGAATCGGCGGGCAAGGTCCGGCTTTGCTGCCTTGAGCAACTCGATGATCTCATCCACGTTCTTCATGATCCTGGCTCCCCCCGTGCCCATAAAATAACCTTAGCTGGCTGTCTTTGAAAGCCGAACCTTTGCCTTCGGCACGCAGGGTGGGGCGTTCGCCGAGCAGGGCGTTGATCAACTTCCAGTCCTCGAGATCGCGGGGCAAAACCTCGAAGAGCGCCTGCGGGGTCATGCCCTGGACGACGGCCCACAGGTTCGCCGCGAAGACGGCTTCGGCGAGACGCCCTTCGCGGATGTCTTCGTGAGGTGTCGCGATGGCATACCAGGGTTTGAGTGTTTCGCTCATGTTTCCGTGCCTCCGTTGGCCGGCGACTTAGAGGTGTCTTCGTCCTTCATATGCCAGATTCCATCTCTGTCCATCCGGAAGCGGGCTGCACCGTCTCGCGCGACGGAACCTGGAACCCACAACGGCTCTCCGTCTGTGCCGGCGGTCTCCTGCTTTCCGTCATCCCATCCTCTCAACGCCTCACGCGAGCCCCGCATGCCACTGGGTGCGTCAGAGGCGTGAGCGAGCACGCGGGCTGAGCGTACGACCGGTTCCTCTCCCCTCAGCTCCACGAGCTGGCCAAATATGTTCGAAGCAACGTCCAGCTTCCCTACGCGCCTCAGCTTGCCGAGGCCATATCGGGTATCGCCGCCGACGAAAAGGGTATGGAGGGATTGGAGGTCGTCCGGTAATTTTAGGTCCGCGCTCGAAGATGAATCCGTCTTCTTCAGGAATACATATCCAACAAGCCCCACGGGTGAAGAAGCGCGGCCATCCATTTCGCGCCAAAATGTGTTCATGCACTCGGTCTCCCGCAGAGACCCTTCCTCGGCCGTGGCTGACAAAGGGTCGATCGCCGTACCCGGCCTAGTGTGCAGCAGGCGCATGCGAAAATCCCAATCCGGAAGACACTCCTGCTGGGAATCGTCTTCCCGCCTCCACACCAATCCCGAGCCGCATTCATATTGCGGGAGCCAGGCATGCCAGAGGTCACCACTTTTTTCCGCCGGATACAGGTAGGTGAAGCGCACACAGTTCTTGATCTCGTTACCAATTTGCTGATAGTCGGGAAACTGCGCCGCAGCCTTCTGACGGGCGAGTTCCGCCGTGATTGCGCCCCAGAACACACGGGCGGGCACGTAGAGGCGGCATCGGTTGATACTGCCCGCCGGCGCCATACCAACATGGACAGGCGACTCGAGCTGCCAGATCCAGCGATAAAGTGACCAGCTCACTGTTCGTCTCCGGTGCTTGCCCGCGCTTTGGCGTGGTAGCGGGCGTAAACGAAAGCCTGGCGGAGCAAATCCCGCGCGAAAAGCAATTGGTCGAGATCGTCTGCGAGACCCTTCACGAACGCCAGAGCGTCGTTCCCCTGGTTTTGGTCCGAAAAAACTTTGGACAGGAATTCCGCGGCCTTGCGGCCGATCCGTTCGCCCGCCTCACCCTGCCGTGCCTTCAAATAAAGGAAACAAGCATAAGGACCTTGCTCTTCCAGGACGGCCAATGCGGCGGTGAACACCTTTTCGTCGATGCCGTTGTCTTCTGCGAGATTCCGTCCCAGTTCGGCGCAATCGAGGTCGAGATTTTTCATATTTTATCTCCCTTGGATAGGACCTACGTGCCGCCATGGGAGCCGGTACTGTCCCCCGGGGCAGGCTGGGAGGCCTCAACTGAAGCTGCGGTGCTTGCCTGTGAGCTGCTGGCCGACGATGAGTGGATCACCCATAGGCGCCCCATGCCACGTGTGCCCATGCCACCTATACCCAGGTGCTCAAGGTAGTCATGAGCCTTCTTGACGACCTCGAAAACTTCTGCCGGCGCGCTCATCGGCTTCGAATTGACCTGGGCACACACCTCTTGCCCGCCGATCCTGAAGTGCTGGGGATTTTTGCAGACCACCTCCCACATCAGCACCGTGGCTCGGGGCAGTGCCTCGTAGCTGAAAAGCGCACCTTCCTCGGCGGCTCCGGTCTCGGGATTGATCGAAACCGAGGTGCGCACCTCCAAATTGCTGTTAACGACGTGGGTGAATAAGTCATCGCGGAGCAATCCGAGGTTCTGCCCGACGTATTCTCGCAGGTCCTTATCGCAAAAAAGCTGTTTCACTTTCTCTTGCCAGCCGTTGTGTTGCTTCACTTCAAGAAGCAACCAACCGAGATTCAGCGGTTGTCCGCCTTCCTTTTGATAGAGGGCGCTTTCTAGTGAATCGTTGATCTGGCACCCAATGAGCCGCAGCACGCTCGGAGATGTCACCCAGAGTGGGCCCTTGCGGGTGGCTACAGGGAAAAGCAGGACGTGTGCGTCGCTGAAGGCTGCAAGGCCCGCGAATCCTCCACCAGTTCCACGCGCGAAGCCAAACACAGTGCAGATGGGGCAATCCCGCCCTCCGCAATGGCCACCATGGCCCGTTTGTTCCGGCTGCCCTTGCCCCGCGCACATCGGGTATCTGTTCAGCGCCATTGCCGCATAGGTGCGGCACACACCGGCCAGGCTTGAACCCGGGATTTTGGGCACGCGCGTGACCGGATCGCGCACAATGGAAAGGTCCACGCGGCCAAGACGCTGCCCGCCTGTGCCAACATGGATGGGATCAATGCCTAGACCGATAACCCTGAACTGTTCGTAGCTCTTGCCCATGGGGTTACCCTCCTATATGTACTTTTAGCCAGGTTAGGTGCCACTCCAGCACCCAGGCAAGAATTCCGGTGCCCGCCGCATCCACAAGCGCCTCTAGTGCCGCTCCTTGTAACTCCAGCCGGTCGCTAAGAATTGCCCTTGCAAGGCGTAACCATTCCTCTTTGCTTCCGGCTGACCATGAGCCGGTGTTATCACACCAGTTTCGCGCCTTTTCTTCGATCTGGGACCAGGCACCGCGGAGCGCCGTCAGGCTCGGGCTGTTGCGCACCAGCAGGTCCCAGGTGGCCTGCATACGTTCAAAGTCTGCAAGCGGCCAAACCCGTGGCGTTTCAAACCGCCGCGAGGTCGTGTCCAGAAACACGCCAGCAATGCGGCTTGCCTCAACCCTGATCCCATCGCCGGGGCGCAAATCCGCCATGTGGCGATAGACCTGACCGTTGGGGTGCTGAAAATCCCGCGGGAAGCGCAGCGCGCGATCTTCCAGGCGAACGTATGAATAGAACACGTCCTCCCGCCCATCAGGCAGGCTTACTGGCACCAGAATCGCCTCGGTGGCGCCGTCTTTCCGCTTTAGCGACAGCGCGGTGATCCCTTCCCGCGTGCGGCACTCCAGGACCCGCCAGGTCTCGCCACCGTCCCGGTCCAGCGCGTCCTCCAGATTCCGCGCGGCCTCGATCACCGCCTGAAACGGGGTCAGCCGCGGGAAAGCCACGACTCCGATGCGTAACGGCATGCGATCCCAAACTCGTGCGAACTCCTCACGCCACTTCGCGATTGCCGCCTCGATACAAGGTGTAACACGATCCAATGGAACGAGAACCCGGAATCGGCGGGGAGTGCGCTCCAGCAGGGTCACCGGTGCGTAGATGCCGAGGCGCTCAGGTTCTCGTGTGGATTGAATTTTGAGCTTTCTTACCTGGCCGTCGTCCCCTTTGAGCTCAAGCTCCTGCTCTTGGAGCACCGTTGCCGTGTCTGTAGCCTCCAGACACCGGGACAGGTTGCCAATGCTCAAAAACTCGTTGTGGTCAGTCCGATAGAGGACCTCAAAGGGACCTTCGTTCCACCGGCCCGCGTAGGTCTCGCGGTCTTCCCATTCTTGTGCTGTCTGCGTATCCGGAGCAAGACGCAACCGGCGTCTCCGCCAGGGGTTCGGATGGCTGGCGGCGATTTCACGAAACTGTTTGAACAGCTCATCGAAGAAGGCTTCCGTGGTTCGCCAGAAGCGGTACACACGGCCGGGGGACGGAAGTTTGCGGAAAAGCTGATGAGCCAGCCAGTTGGCTCGCCCATCGTCCGTTAGATTGGCAAATTGAGGGGCATTCGCCCGGTCCTCGACAATCTTGGCAAAGAAGGTGTCCCAGCTTCTCTCGTGCCTGTACCCTTCCTGAAGGTTCGCAAGAACGAGGTCGTCTTTCTCGAACGATGCAAGCCTGGTTTTTACGTAGTCCATAACCGACGCGAAAGGGCGTTCAGGATCAAGGGGATTGTCGATACGTCGTCTCTGATTGGGGTCCCTCTTCCAATATTCCTCGAGTACTGGATTGAACCGCTGCCAAGACGCAATGTTCTGTGCTCTCAGTGAGTCGACGTGCTCGCCTTCCAGCCAAGGATCTATGTCGAAGCTCACCGTGAGCAAAGCCACGCGATCGTTCTCGTCAGCGACCTCAGAAATCCAGATCGTGTCGTCCTCGCCTGAGAGCCATGCGTCCAGGCGTCCTCTGCGACGTTCGCGGCAGACGCCACACAAATAACTTTTGCGCGCGTTGTCGGTCTGCGCCGAGCGAGGCGGCTCGTTGAGGCGCGTTAGGCAAACGGGACAGACGTGACGGGTCCCTGACGCCTCGGACTCATTGTAGGTCTTGATTTCCCATGGCCGGTGGATTGGGACCGCCAGTGCTTTCCGCACTTCGCGCTGTTCGTGGACCATCGGCACAACGGAACGGGTGGATTGGGAAAGACGGCAAAGCGGCGGCGTTTCGAACTTGAGTTCTTGTGCGAACTGGTCCAGCTCTTCCGCGATGCTTTTACGCAGCTCCTCAGCCGCGTTATCGTCGAGGCTGCCTTTGCCGTCCTCGCGTTGGCCAGGGAACGTAAAGACCACCGTTTCGTCATCGCGATAGACGAGCGATCCGATGGCCAGGTCTACTTCGATGAATTTCCGCACCCGCTCAAAGAATCCTTCGATGTCACGCTGAGCGCCCACCCAGTCGCCGATTTTCACTGCCCGCGCTTCGTAATGGCGCGTGCCAAACCCAACGGTCAGCACCCTCCAGCGAGTCTGTTGCTTTGAATTGTTGCCCCACTCAAAGGTATTTCCAACCAAAACAGCCCCGGCGACGGCCGATTTGAAGAGCGCCGCCGCCACGTAAGATTGGTCCCAGAGTGTGACATCGTTGTTTGGCACCCGAGTCTCGGCCACGGTTGAAAGGAAAGCTTGCCTCAGCCAGCCGCTTGGGCCGATGGCGTCTTCGCGCCAACGCCACCAGTGATTTGGGTCTCCGCATGGAATGGAGCCAAGTTCCTTGAGTTTTTCCAAAAGAGCTGCAACCCGCTCGACGAGTTCATCCCAACCGTCTGATGCAAGAAGCCGCGGCGGATTGACCAGCAGATTGCGAACCGGGTGACCGAACGGCGAGGAGAGCCACATGTGCGTGGCATCTTGCTTCAGATACTCGGACGTCGAGGTCGGAACGTTTTTCTCGATCCCAGAAGCAATTCCATGCCCGGCCTGAAGAAGACCCAACATTCCATCATCTGAAGCGCGGTGTTTGATCAAAAAGTCCGTCAAAGAAGACGGCCACTTATCCTGCGGAATATTCCACGAACCGCTTTTGAGCCAGGCAGCGTACTCGCTCCACGGGAAGGGGGGCTTTTCTTGCTCATGCCAGCGCAGGTCGTCGTATCCGACGCCGACCCCGCCTTGTTTTCGGAGGAAATCGGCGTGCGCCTTGCCGGTCATATGCAGCCAGCCGATGGCCTCGCAGCCGAGCAGCAAAGGCCGATGCTGGCGTAGAGTGGCGAGCATGGAAGTCCCGTTGTTCATCGCGCCCCCTCCGCCTGCAGCCGCTCTTCGAGCTGCTTCTGAAATTCTTCTCGAGAAGTTGCTTCAATCGGCTCTTGTTCCTTCAGCCATCCCCGCCACGTCGTGATCTCCGCCGTGCCCCACCCCACGGTGCGCTTGGCCGATATGCCGTATTTCGTAAGCAGTTGCTCGATCGCCTCAAGCAGCCGCGGGAGAAAGTCAGCCCGCTGGGCTGTTTGTTTCGCGCCTGGCAATGGGGCGTACAGCAACCTGAGACTACCTTTCCCTCCGTCTTCCAATTCCTGCGGATTGTCCGCCTTCGGCCTCCTGCCAGGGACTACCTCATAAAGAATCGGTTGCGTGCCCGCGGGCCGGCGCCGATCGTGTGGATTGATTACCTCGAACCCGATCTTGTCGAACCAGGTAGGATAGAAGACCGACGCACCCTGGTGGAAATCCTGGCCTTTCCTTTTCTCGTTCCCAAACAGGTGCAAAATCCACCCGGGATCGTTCCAATCCTCGAACCGCTTCCCGTTGCTAAGATGCTCCCGAAGTCCCGCCTGCATCCGGCACGCCCACCGCAGCACGCCCTTCCAGCTCGCCGCGGACATGTACGGAACACCGAACACGGGATCCTTGCGCACAGGATTGTCGAGCACGTGAAAAAGCCGGTCGTCCTTCGAGTACCAGGGCGTCTGAAGCGTGAAGGAGACCTCGATGGCGAGCCAGCCGAGCTGAGGGATGCGGACCCGCATATCGATCAGCTTCGCAACCTCGTCGGGTAGTAGGCGTGCTGTGACCGCCTGCTTGATGTAGCAGTTCCGGGCGTCGTTCTTCTTCTGGGTGCCCGCCTTCTTGTCCGCCTCCAGCTCGCCCCGCGCAAACCACGTCGTGCACCCATCGACAAAGCCGCTGGCGAGGCCCGCGGGAAGCTCAGCAGAGTCCGGACATTTTGATTGACCGGCGAGGTCAGCGTAGAGGTCGAAACTCATCTGTTACCTCCTTCGCCGAGGAGCCTGCGCAGAATATCGCCGCCCGTCACGAACTCGTTGTCGCCCAAATTGTCCCATGCGTTCTTCTTCAAACGCTGCCGCATCTCGTCGAGCTTGTCCGTGGACTGCACGAAGCCGAAGGTCCGTCTCGCGGATTCGGGGTTCTTGAAGCTGAATACTTTCTTGCTCTCCGCCCGTCCGCCCGCGAGCCATTTCTCGAGATTGCCAGTGGGGTTTTGTTCGCTCCGGCGCCGCGGAAGTCTGTTTGTCTTCCCGCACCTCTGCGGCGGATCGTGAACCTGCCCGCAATCGAGACAGCTTTTGCTCTCCTCGCGCCCGAGCACACGGTTGAAGGAGCTGTGATCGGCATCTTCCCGCGAAAGGTGCCTTCCTGATACGCACCAGAAGTTCTGAGCCGATGCCCAACCGAACGAGCCGTGATTCAAGCTGCGCCACTGCTGCTGCGATACGAACGTCCGTAACTCGTGGTCTGTGCACGCATACAGTCTTTGATGAGGAACGAGCTTCACCAGACCGAAGTCCTGATGGCGCTGCACTGATTGACGGTGGCTTTCCTCGGTAGGCTTATAGACCGTCTTCCCTCCGATGGCTCCGTACTCTGTGATCAGCCGGAGCGTCAGGTCGAGGAGCGCCCATTCCTTCTCCGAGATCGCACGCAAGGGGGTGAACCGAAGCTGGAAGCACTGGTTTGCCTTGATCTGGTTCTGTTGCGGCTTGCCGTTCTCGTCCAGTACTTCGAAGCGAAACTTCCTCGCCCAGCCAGTGCAGCCAAAGAGCTCGCACACGACACAGTGATGCCCGGGCTTGGTGGGGTCGGCCACCCGGTGGTCAGGGCACCGAATGCCATCTCTGGTCGGATCGCACGCTGACCCGCCCAAGCCACGCACGAGCACTTCGAACCACCAGCGGATCGAGCCGAGCAGGCCGATCGTAATGAGGCGGTGCGGCTTTCCGTCGGCATCGCCTGTCCAGATGTCGGTGAGCGCCTTCACCGTATAGGT
Organism: bacterium; assembly: GCA_037481695.1. Taxonomy (NCBI): domain Bacteria; species bacterium. Next base: position 167,154 of record JBBFLE010000005.1, read on the forward strand.
TCGCTCTTCCATCACGATTCACCTCCCGCCTCAAAAAAGCCCGGGCTGCGCATCCCTGTACGCTGCACGCTTGCCCTCCGTGCGGAGCGTCTCCCGCTCGCCGAGCAGGGCGTTGATCAACTTCCAGTCCTCGAGATCGCGGGGCAAAACCTCGAAGAGTGCCTGCGCCAGCTTCCAGAAGGGGCCGTCTTCAAGCAAATCCCGGTCCGCAAGATAGGCGACCAGGTCCTTGCGCTTTTCTTGCTTCCACAGAAGCAGGCTTCGGTGCAGTGCGTCAATTAGCGGAGGGTTGGGATCGGTTCCCAGCCCTCGGCGGCTCGCGCGGTCACCCAGGAGCGCAAGGCGGCACTTGGAACCGTCCACTACGAAGATACCGTGCCCACGGGCGACCTCCATGGCATCAGTTGGGGGACATGCATGTTGCCTGTCTTCTTCTTCCTGCAGCCTGGAAGGCTGCCCCCCAACTATCTGCACAACGAGGCGCGCGTCGTCCCAGGCCTGCTCGGAGGTCCCGTAGAGGTTCGCCCAGACGTAGTAGAGCGTCGAAAGGCTGTCCCCGCGGAACTCGCCGGCAATGGCGTCGCGGGCCGCCTGCCTGGCCAGCTCCAGAAGCTCGGGGATACCCACCGGCGTTCCGTCCGCCTTCTCCACCCGTTCGTACTTGCCGAAGACACCCACGGCCGGGCCGTAGCATGCGACGATGAGGTCCGCGCCACGGAATCCGTAGGCCCAGAAGCGCTTGACGGCATCGTGCACGACCTTCTCGATCTCCTTACGGACCTGCTTGAAGGAAGCGGCACTCCCAACGACACGGGGGCGGCAGATGACGGTGACCGAGGAGGCCAGCGCTGACATGCTTCCCTTCAATGCCGTGGTCAATTCCGTATCAATGGGCCATGTGGCATCCACAGTCAGGCCGGCCTCGAAGATCGCGTCAACGAGGGCGGTCCACGCTTTCGTTGACTGATGCGCGAACATAATGGAAATGACACCGCCGCGTTTCACTGTCCGATGCGCTTCCGAAAGAGCTTGCGCCAGCTTAGTTCTGAAATGATTGTCAGCCCTTTCGCCATTGCCCGCGTGCCGGTGCTTAAGCGCCGTTGCCTCATCGGTCTTTGGCGTCAACGGGGTTAGCAACGCTTCGTGGACCAGATTTCCGAGTCCTCGCTTCAGCCAGACGTAGAAGTAGTCCGAAAGGTCACCGTACGCGATGGCGTCAAAGTATGGCGGGTCGGTGACGACCATATCAGTTGAGCCGTTCCCCATCGCAAGGTGCGACGCATCGCCGAGAAACACCTTGCCTGGTATGCCGGAGGACTCCCTCGAAATAACGCGAAGCATCCAGTCAACGCCGCCTTCTGCCCCACCAGTAGATTCTGAGAACGGGTTTGCTTCCGGATAGTCCCACGTCATCGGGATTGCTTGGCGCCCGAAGGGGTGTTGAAGCGTTTCGCGGGTTGTGTCCCACAGCCCCACGTTTGAACTCCGCTGGGCGATCCGGCTTAACCACAATCCCAGATACACCCCCACCGCCTTCCTGTACTCCTCGTCTTCGATCTCATGTTTCATCGCCTCCAGTGCCTCGTGGAGGCAGGTCACGAAGGTCTGCATGGCCACGAGCTGCCGGGGGTTGAAGAGCGAGCCCCAGGTCTTCATGCCGTACATGTATGTCGTGAATTGGCCGCGGTGGGACACGTGCCCGTCCGAGCCCGAAACCTCGGGCAGGATCAGCTCTCCCGGCCGCTCGACATCGATCGTGCAAGCTGTGCGGAACGCGGCGAGATCGCTCTCCTCGGCAGGTCGGTAGTCCTTGCCGTCCTTTCCTTCGACGATCACGGCGACCATGCGCTCGGCCATCTGACCCGCCTTGCCCGCACGGCGTAAGTCGTCCTCGGACGTCGGCTGTTCACAGTATGGACAGACGGCCGGCCCACGCTCCTGTTTGGTGCCTTCGGTCCGCTGGATCGCCTTCCCTTTCGTGATTCCGAAGCGAAGGGTTTTCCGCTGCTTGTCCACGTCCATCGTCAGGGCGACCTTCTTGTCCTTCTTGTTGCAGACGAGGAGGCTGCGCAGCAGGGGAATCTCGCCGCGGCAGGAAGGATTTGAGCACGGCGCGGTTCGCGCCCACAGGTAGCCAACCACTGGCTTACCGTCTTTGCCCGGGGGGTAGAGGTGGCCGATCCTTTGACGCGCCCGCTCCAAGATCCAGGTCGCCCATTTCTCGAAGTCGTGGACTAAGACATTGGGGACCCAAGTTGGGGGGCAGCCTTCCAGGCTGCACTGCTTCATCACATCATCTTCATAGAGCCAAGGGTAGTCTTCGTGCTTTTTGCAAATCCCTGCCTTGACGGGGTTATCCCGAATGTATTCCCATTTTTGTAGATAATCCTCCCGGTCGCGAATAATCCGGTCGAAGCTTTCCGGCTGCCAGAGATGTTGGGAGGGAGGGCAGGCTTCCAGCCTGCAAGAACCAGGCATCTTGCCTGCACGAAGTGCCTTGCTTACCTCATTGGCCGTAAAACTCTTTATGGAATGCAGCACCTTGGACAGCTCATGACTGCCGATGGGTTCAATCAACGCATGGACATGATCCGGCATGACCACGGCCTGATGAAGCCGAACCTTCTTACCGTTCCAATGTAGCAGCGCGTTTAGCACAACCGACCGTTGGAATTCAGGGACCTCAAAACGGTCCCATGTCGAAAACGTGACGTAATAGATGCGACCTTCCAATTCCCAGTGCGGGAAGTTGCGGCGGGTGGCTTTCAGGCCAGGATGATTGAACAGAGAGAGGGTATCTGTAGGCTCTAGGCTATGCAGGCTGGAAGCACTTGTTTCATGCAGGCTGGAAGCCTGCCCCCCAACTATTTTTCTCCAGCCAGGCTTGCCGTATTTCTGCGGGAACTCGCAGGTGGCGCGCAGGATGAGGTAGGCCACCGGGTTGTAGTCGTTGGCGATGGCCTGGCAGCCCAGCCGCCCCGCTTCCAGCGGGATTGCGCCGCCGCCCGCGAAGGGGTCCAACACGACGGGCGTTTGGCCGCCATACGCGGCCTGCACCAACTCACGGGCGATGCGCAACACCTCGCGCCCCTGGGGGTTCTCGGGGTCAGAAGTCTCCCACTTCACGAGAGACCGGTCGTCGAGGAGATACTTTGGCTCCGGCTCTTTCTCGGCTTTGCCCGCCTCGAAGGCCAGGTACTCCGGCGACCACTTGGCGATGAACATCAGGAGCCTGTTCCGCAGCGTATCGGGCATGCCCTCGTAAGGACGGTATGGGTCATTGTCGCGGTGAATGTCACGACCGCGACGGTAGTACGTGAGTTCCGCCGGCACATGTGTCTTCAGATGGCGCTCAACCTCTGTCCGGAACTCCTCGGGACAGCGCGGATCGTCGGGATCGGGCACAAGCGACGCGAACACCACCGCCCGCGACGCCGCCAAAGGCCGCCTGGCCCACCAGAGGTGCAGTGTGGAAATGTGCCCGTGCCGTAGCGATTTATCCCGCACGCTTTCTGCCGAGATCTCACGGATGGGCAGCGCCACTTCGATGAGGCGTGGGCAGGAACCATTTACGTTCCGGTTATCCATTCTTAGCAAACTCCATGATCTTTTCGCAGAGCTTCTTCAGAGAATCCGATTCTTTCCCAGCTTCCCACGCTATCTGCAAGCTCGATGCAACGTGAAGCGTGTTCTTACGCAGATTTCCCGCGTGTCCGTATTTCGTATCAGCCTCTGCTCGATAATTATCCCAGTCCTCTTTGCCGATCTCCTGCTCAACCACCTGCCCGATGTCAGAGGGCCACATGACCACGGTTTCTCCCCAAAACGTATCAGCCGGGAACGGTTCGGGATCGGGTACACCGCATAACTTCAGGATCGCGCTGTTGTCTCTGCGGTGCTTTTCCTTGCTCCCGTTCTTATCGGGCTTATCGCCATCTGCATCGATTAGAACAAAAGCTGGTATCTCAAGACTCTTGGCAACGGCCAGAGGCTGCAGCATTTCGCTTTTTCCATCGGTTGGGATGAGATGGCACCCGAGCCTCCTATACTCATCCCACGACCCCAGGAGGTGCAGGTACGTTGTCAGATAGGCGGTATCCTCAAGTCCCTCAACGAAGACGAGCCTAGAAGCAAAGAACATCTCACTGAGTGCGGGCTGAAGCGCCTGATGAATCTTGGCCAATTGACCGCCGGCCTTTACTGGCTCTTCTCCTCTAGCTTGTGCGATCCGCTTTGCTACCTCATCGTGTGTCGTCCTTTTGATCGCTGACGTGCCGTTAATCTTGCGGACCATTCGTACACTCTCGAAGCCTTCACCGGACACGAAATATGGACTGTGAGTGGTGATCAAGATCTGGGAGTTTTGTTCGCTCAACCTCATAAACAGGTTGTAAAGATGCCTCGCTTGCGGGGGATGCTGGTAAAGCTCGGGCTCCTCGCAGGCAAGAATGAGCCGCGGACCTGCCTCAAGGTTGCTACCAGCCAGCTCCTGGAGGAGCGCCAGAAGAAAGGCGCGTTGAAGTCCATGACCGAACCGAGTAGGCTCTCCTTCAAATCCTGCCTCGCACAGAATAGCTTGAGCGATCGGCTCCTCCACGCGTACCGCCCTCTCGGGATCCTGGTGCCATCTCAACTGCAGAGATGCGTCGGGGTGTGCCCACTGTACGAGGCGATTTCTCAGTGATTCGGATATTTCTGCCAGCAGTTCTTGCTTTTCGGCGAGGAACTCACTGTATTTCTCCTGCGTTTCTTTGCGAATAGCATCGATCCGATCCTTGAAGTTGACCTTGGAACGTACTGTTCGGGCCAGAAGCTTTCCAAGCGCCGTCGCCCTTGTCTCGACCTGTTCACTTGATGCATCTTTGACGGCTGGCACGTAAACCCACTGAATGTACTTCTCCAGAAGGTCCTTTCCTCTGGTTAATCCATAAAACTCGTCGCTGCTCGGAAGCTCTTCACACATCCCCTGGTGTTTTTCCTCGTAAGTGCGAAGAGCTTCGACCATAGAATCCTTCGTACCCGGAGCCGGGAGATCAGGATATTTCTGTCGCGCTTTGTTGTATATTTCCTTGAGCTCTGCGACTTTCTTGCCTGCCTTTTCAGCTTCGAAGAAAGGCGCAAACTCTTTGATCACCAGCCTGCGTCCATATTGCTTGACTTCGGCCCTGCCGGTGGCGGGGTCAAATCGCGCTTCGGTCGAAACGACTAGCTGATCTTGGCGCACGTAGTGTTTGAGTTCCTCTTTTGCCTCGGGGGAAAGGTCAGAGAAGGTAACGGTTATCTCGACAGGCTCTGCTGTGTTCTTGCCGTGAAAATCTTCGTCTCCAAGTGAGCGCGTGTTGAGGCCAGGTATGCCCGTCTCTCCAAAGAAGACATTAAGAGCATGAAGTACGTTGGATTTTCCGGAACCGTTTGGTCCAACGAAGCATGTGTAGTCGTCAAGCTCAACGGTTTCCTCTTTTATCGACCGAAAGTTTCGAATTCGAAATGACTTTATCTTCATGAGAGCTGACCTCCTACTGATATTTCCTCGCCCTGCGCGTTCCATTCCCCTTCGTGGACAACGTACTGGATCTGCCTGTACAGCATCTCCGGGTTGAGCCTTGAGATGGGGTCCTGGATGATGCGAAGCCGGGGATATTCAGTCTGCCGCCTCGCTTCATTATGCGACGCAGACTTGTTACCTTTGCGAGACGAGATCTGAAGTAACTCTGAAGACCTTCCTGTCAGAGCTCGTTTCAGACTATGCCTGGTTGTGCGCCGCAAGGTGGCTCGCACTTTGGTTTGATCAGACATCGGCGAACTCCTCTTCCGGTACAGGCAGGTCCACACTTGCCGTTACGTTCAGCCAGCCCAGCGCAGCCAGATTTCGGATGGTTCCAGCAACTTCAACAGGTTTCACTGGAGGACGGCGACGGATCTTCCATTTCAGCACTGCCTTGAAGATGTCGGATTCGCTCGGCCTCTCCATCCCTTGATCCTGCAAGTCTCTGGCGGTGTACATCACAGTCGCGATCATCTCCGCCTGCACCGTGTTGACTCTCAAGAAGAGATCCGTCGTCCTCTCAATGATTTCTTCAAACGATATGAGCTTGTCTTCGTAAGCCCGCCGGGCGTCTGGGAAAGTACGGCCTGGCTTCACCTCCAACATGCGGCCGAGTTCGCGTTCTTCTATCAAGCCGTTGTTAATGAGACGGCTCAACATCGGTTTGACGTCAGGAGAATACGGACCATAGCTGCCGCGCCTGTACTTCAGACCCGTGTCGAGTCCTTGTTCGGTGGCGACATACGCGATCTTCTGGAAAGTGGTCCGTCCTACGGGCCAGTGATACGGTTCGGATTCGATGCGATGAACAATATCGACCAAGGCAATCCACTCTGGTTTGACGAATTGCGGCTCGGGCATCAAACCAGGATCAGGCTTAGGTCCGTTGTCTGGGCCGAGGAACGAAGGTTGAAGTTCCGCATGAGGAGTTCCATAAGGAGCATAAAGTTCCACTGGAATATCAAGCTCGCGCAAGTAACGATAAAGTGTTGGGCCCACCACCCGCCATTCGAGTTGGCCATGACCGCATCCCAATGGCGGAACCGCTAGAGATTCGATGCCCCATTCCCGATAATGGTTTTTTAGGTATTCCAATCCGCGAACGATGTCGTCCAGATTGGTGACCGCGCGCCAGTGACTCTTGGTCGGGAAATTAAGAATCCAGGGCGGCAGGAGACGCTTGAAGAGATAGGGGCGCCCGAGTTTCACTTCCTTGCGACGGCAACGTTCCTGGTAATCCTGGAACATATCGGGGAAGCGTTTTTTGAATTCAAGTGCCACGCCCTTCCCCATGACCCCGACGCAGTTCACTGTATTGACCCAGGTTTGGCATTTGGAGTTGAACATGTCACCCATCAAAACCCTGATCATGATTACGCTCCTTCAAATCGTGAAAATATCATGTTCGACCGATACCGGCAGCTTTCCGGCAATGCTTCTTAGCTTCCGCGCTGCCTCTTCCGAACAAACGTAAGCGCCCGTAATAAAACCAGGATCAACAAATTTCGGTACCAGCACCTCAGCACACCTGACCCGCTTTCTGAACCAATATTGTATCTGGTCCGGTGCCCGCCAGTCGCGAGCAAAGACAAGTTGCTTATCCAAGGCGCTTAACCCACCTGGAGCAGGAAGGAAACGCGTGTAATCGCTTGCAGCATTGCCATCTGCAATGATAACGCCTTTCAGACGGAGCACGGCCTTGTCGATGCGGAGAACCGCCAACTCTTCTCGCCTAGACTGGATCGCGCACATCATTGGGTTGCGTGCGTGAAAATAGAGGTTCGCATAATCGTGCAAACGTCCGGCGTTCGGTATGACCTTATTCGCCCGACGCGCCTGCACCAGTGGGTTGGATATCGTTTGCACTTTCAGCTGTTTGGCCTTGTTGTGGCTCAGGATGCCGTGATTCATGATCGATGGTATTATCTCCATGAGCGTGATGAAATGGAGTTCGTCAAGATCGTCCAGGGTCATCTTAGCTCCTCACTCTTGTTGCGGAACTCGGAAGAGGATCGAAAGTCGCTGTTTTTCGAGTGTATGTGGGTTTCGACTTCCTCGCCCTGCGCGTTCCAGTCCCCTTCGTGGACAACGTACTGGATCTGCCTGTACAGCATCTCCGGGTTGAGCCTTGAGATGGGGTCCTGGATGATGCGAAGTCGGGGGGCAGGTATCTTGGGAGAGGCAGACATCTTGTCTGTCTCTGCAGGCTGGAAGCCTTCCTCCCAACCTTTGCAAAAAGTCACCACGTAGAGCCATGCCCGCTCCCCGAGCTGGCGAAGCTTGTCCACCTCCGGGCCGGTCAGGATGATGGCGCCGGAGCTGGCGCGGCCCTTGACCTCGATGAAACGCTTCTCGCCGTTCGGCCCCTCGGAGCGGATGTCGTAGTGTTCGCCATCCATGCTCACGTCAACGGGATTCCAGCCGCGGGCACGCTCGTAGCGCATCGCCACCTCCATGGCTATAGCCTCCACCTCATCGTCGCGGCGCATCGGGAGACCCTTGGCTGGCACGTGCTCTTCGGTTTCCACGTTCGCCACGCCTTTCTGGTGAAGCAAAGACTCAGGCAGGGGAGCAGGAACGACCGCCGCCTGGGTCAGTATCTCCGGGAGGTTGGCGGTAAGCTTCATCATGAGCTCCAGCTCATGCAACCGCTCCGCCTTCCGGGCCTTCAGGTCTTCGATCCGCCGGTGGAGATGCTCGATCTCCTCTGTGTTCTCCTCGCCGAAGAGTTGTGCTTCCTGGAGGTCATTCAGTTTGTCCTGCAGTTCGAGGATGAGGTCCGTGAAGGCCGTGTTCAGGTACTCACGGCGAAGGTTGCACTCTTCAGCACGAGCGGCCTTCACCTGGTCGAGCTGCCGTTCGGTGATCTGCTCGTAGACCCATGCCTGAATCTCGTCGGCGGAGCAGGAGGGCTGGCTTCCAGCCTGCTCACAGGCAGGATGCCTGTCCCCCGTCTCTGGGGCAATGCAGTTGAGCAGGTATGACGGCGAGGTGGCGCGAAGGCCCATGTGGTCTTGAACGACCACGGCGAGGCGCTCGTGGGCTATTCTCCTCTTAGCCTGTGCAGGCTGGAAACCCACTCCCCGACCATCCTCGATGGTTGAGCGAACGAGCCAAACCCACTGAGGCCTGGCAATGTTCGGGTCCATGAGGAGGGCTCCCTTGGCGAAGGCGTGTCGTGCCTCCCGAATCACCCACGCGATGAGGGTGTCGAACAGCGGGTGCCCAGGGCCCATGAGCTTGGTGCGCTCAGGGACACGCACCTTGCTCGCCACGCTGACGAGCTGTTTGTCGAAGACAAAGGGCGTGTCGTAGTTCTCAGAAAGAGGCTGCCGCCGCTCCCTCGCGAGTTCGACAAGGGAGTTCGGCGTCGATCCAATGTGCCATACCGGGAAGTGATCGTCCTTGCGGAGCGTTCCGCCGCAGGCCGTCCAGGCGCGCTCGAAGAACCGCTGGATGAAAAGCGGCTGAAGCCGGTGCTCGTCCGATGCATCCCGCAGTTCACGTGCGGACCTCAAATCGAGCCTTGAGGCCAGGGAGGTCTTCTTCTGGAGGGCGATGAGCCGTGCAGCCCTCTCATTCGATGCTGTTGCCAGGGCCACGTCGGTCTCCCGGGCGCTGGTGGACTCATCGTCGCTGTCGATAGCGCTTTCGATCAACCGCACCAGCGGGACATCCTCCAGCCATTCATCGATAACATCGTATACGCGGTCTGACCCCATTTGTTCGCGCATAACATCCAATTTTGAGAGGACCTTCAAGAGGACCAATCCTTCCCTCGTGTTCTGGGCAACGAGGTTGTACACCCACACGTCCCCTGTTTGACCGTACCGGTGGATACGCCCCATCCGCTGCTCCAGCCGGTTCGGGTTCCAAGGGATGTCCCAGTTGATGAGGTAGCGGCAGAACTGGAGGTTAATGCCTTCACCTGCCGCGTCAGTTGCGACCATGATCTTGGCGCGCATCCTGAACTGTCGCTGGGCCTGCTTGCGCGAGTCCACGTCCATGCCTCCATGGATCGTGGCGACCGTGTACCCCTTCTCCTCGAGCCGGTTGGCAAGACTCTCGAGCGTGTCGCGATGCTCGGTGAAGATAAGGAGCTTCTCATCCTCCGCGCGGATCACGTCGGAGGAATCGAGGACAGCGAGGAGTTCCACGAACTTGGCTTCCTTGTGGTGTTTGAGGCTATTGGCCAGACGGAAGAGCCGTTCCACCTCGTCGCGTTCTTCCTCGACTCTGTCCGGGTCATCCGTCAGCACCTGACGGAAGATCCGCTGGTCGATCCGTTCCCGTTCCTCCTCGGTCAGGTCCTCGTATTCCGTTATGTCGCCCGGATCGCCGGGGTCGGGAGTTACACGGAACAGGCGCTTCTTGTCCGCCTCGGACCGGCTTGGATCTCGCAGTATGGAGAGGACCTCGTTGAGAGCGCGCAGCCTGTTCTCCAAAGTACGCGTGATAGCGTAAATACTGCTGGCCAGGCGGCGCTGCATGACCATAAGGGTCAGCTCTACGTTCCTGTTCTTTTTCGCCTTGGCTTCTTTGCGTTTCGAGCGGATGTAGCTCGTCACCCTATCGTAGAGGATCTTCTCCTCCGGGGTAAGATCGTAGCCCACAGTCTTCGTGTGGCGAGCCTTGAAAAGGGGCTGGCTGTCCCAATCGACCATCTCCTCTTTCAGGCGACGGAGGAAGAACCGGTTCCGCGCCCTGCTTATGGGGCGCTCGTCTTCGAAGTTGTCTTCACCGGAGGTGGTGCCTGCCTGCGCCGAAACTTCGGCAGGCAAGTAGGGCGCTGCCTGCTCGCGAACGCGGTCGGCGACATGCTCATCCTTCTGGAAGAGGTCCTCGTCCAGAAGCAGGAGTAAGCGGCGGAAAGTGTCCTTTCGCCCTCGGTGCGGAGTCGCCGTCAAAAAAAGCAGGTGGTCGGTCTTACGGGCGAGGGCCTTCACCGCTTTGTACCGCTCACTCTCCTCGAGCTTGGTGCCGTACTCATAGGCCGAGAGCTTGTGGGCCTCGTCCACCACCACGAGGTCCCACTGGGTCTCGGAAGCAGCCTTGAGACAGCCTTCATTTCGGGCGAGGAAGTCAATGGATGTGACGAAGATGCCCTCCTCGTTGCGGGAGAACTGGCCTGGTTCGGCCTCGAATGAGGCGCGATTCACGAGACGGGTGTGGAGGCCAAACTTCTCCTGGAGTTCCTCCTCCGCCCATTGTTTGGTCAGCCCGCCTGGCGTGATGATGAGGACCTTCTGGAGCACTCCTCGAAAGAGCAACTCCTTGATCAGAAGCCCGGTCATGATCGTCTTGCCCGCTCCAGTGTCGTCTGCGAGCAGAAACCGGATTCTCGGCAAGGGAAGGAGGTAACGATAGACCGCCTCGACCTGGTGGGGGAGCGGGTCAACGATGCTGGAGTTGACCGCGAAGAGGGGGTCGAACCGGTACGCGATGCGAATACGCTCGGCCTCGGCACCCAGAAGGAATAGCTCGGCATCCCCATCGAAGGTATGCTGCTGGCCACGAACCTTGATCAAGGACGCGAGATCTTTGGCACTCAGAGGTCGCCTCACCATCCGGCGGGACTCCAGCCCGACGCCCTCGATCAGCGTCTTTGCGCCGAACGGGGTGATGCGATGGATCTCGACGAGCTCGGAGGGCTCCAAGCCCGAGACCACGTCACCTGGAGCTAGGTTGCTGTCGCTCTCCTTCACGTTGACTCCATTCCTTGCCCATTCCTTTGAGGGCCTTCTCTGCGGCCTGTTGGGCATGGAAACATAGATCCTCGTAAACGGCTCCGGGCGGAAGCGGTGCCTTGGCCAAGGCCAGGTCCGCACGCGCCAGCATGAGCCACTCGGCCGGGGAACCGGGGATTCGTTTATTCGTCAGCGACATAGAGGTCCCTTCCTTCTCGTAGGGCCGGATAAAGAACCAGTGAGGGGTCATCGCCGTACTGTCGAACGTCGCTTTCGGTCACCACGATGATGTCCTTGCCGACTCCCATGGCAGGCAAGTGGCGGTAAATCGCCTGGGCCGTGCGGCGACGGTGGATGCCATCTGGCATGACCACAAGGAGATCCAGGTCGCTCTCTGGCCTCATCTGGTCGCGTGCTGCTGAGCCGAACAAGACAATCCTCCCTGGCCTAACGGCCTCCACGATGTGGCGCACCAGTACCTCAATCGTGGCTTCCGAGACGCAACTTCTGGTTTCCGTTTGATTTCCTCCATGCGGCGGCTATACAGCTTTCCTGCGCCCCACACACCTTGTCATGGGTCCTCTTCCAGCCAATAGTATGCCACCCTGGCAACTTCGCCCCAAGAAAGGCCATGGGGGAAGCGGTTTGCAAAGCACATGTCGCTTGTTGGCACCTCAGTTCTGTTCATGTCTGTCCATTTTCTCTGGCCTCAGGGGCGCTAAGCGCTCGCGGTGATGTCTCTACAGGCGACAGGGTGGGTATCTCGCCTCCGGTAGCAGCCCCCAAATCCCTGAACCTTCTGGCTGCGGGCAGGACCCTGGCTTCCATGGAACCCACAGCGCTGTTATAGGCCCCGATGGCCTTTTCCAGGCCCTTGCCTATGTCTCCGATGCGCTCGGCCATGGTCCTCATGCGCTCGTAGAGCTGCTTTCCCAGCTCACTTATTTCCTGGGCGTTTTTGGCTATCTGTTCCTGCCGCCATCCGTAGGCCACGGCGCGAAGAAGCGCTATGAGGGTCGTGGGAGTGGCTAGGACCACGCGCTGCTTGAGCCCGTCCTCGATGAGGTCGTGGTCTGCATCCACTGCAGCTCCAAAGAAAGACTCTCCTGGTATGAACATCACCACAAACTCGGGTGCCTTGGAGAACTGGCTCCAGTAGGCCTTGGATGCCAGGGTGTTCATGTGAGCCCTTACCTGGGCTGCATGTCTTGTCATGGCCGAGCTTCTCGCATCTTCTGTCTCGGCGGCAACTGCATCAAGGTATGCCTCCAGGGAGACCTTGGCATCCACTACTATTTCCCTGTCTGCGGGGAGTCGCACGATGAGGTCAGGCCGCCTTCGGCCTTCCTCTGCTTCTGCTGTGACCTGCTCGGCAAAGTCACAGTGCTCTGACATTCCGGCCAGCTCCACCACGCGGCGCAATGTCATCTCGCCCCAGCGGCCTCGCACCTGCGGTTTGCGAAGGGCTGTGACCAGATTGGCGGTCTCTCTTTGCAACTGTTGCTGGCTCGTGGAGAGGAGTTTCAGGTGCTCGGTGAGGCCTGAATATGCCTCCTGACGGTGCTTTTCAATGGTGCGCACATGTTCTTCGAACCTTGTGAGGGACTCGGCGAGGGGTTTTACCATGCCCTGGATGGCCTCCTGGCGCTTGCCCAGGTCACCCTTGGCATCCATCAATACCTTCTCGAGTGTCTCCTTGGCCAGGTTCAAAAATGCGGTGGTGCTGGCATTGAGGGTGTCGCCGGCCAGGGCCTTGAAGGTGTCGGTGAGTTTTTCTTTGGCCTGCTCCAGTAGATTCTTTTCTTCCTGAAGCCGCTGTACGGTCTCCGCCAGTTGGGTCTCTGCCTTCACCCTGGCACTGTTTTCGCTGGCCAGTTGGTCCCTGAGTCTATCGAGCTCCTCCAGGGCCTTCTGGTTCTGGGAGCGAAGTTCCCCAATGGTCCCATCCAGTGCTGCGGCACGACCCTCGGCAGCACTTGCCCTTCGCTCTGCTTCCTCTATCCTCGAAGCAAGGGATCGGCTGACGCGAACCGTTGCAAGAAGCCAGGCCAAAAGGCCACCTATGAGCATGCCTCCCAAGACACAAAGCACGTATTCCATCACTATGTAGCCTCCTTGGGCCATGTTTCATGGACCCCTGAATCTGCTTGTACTTGCATGGGCCGGATGACATAATCCAGCTCCAGGCAAAGGTGTGCCTCCCGGTTGATCCCCTGCCTGGAAAACTGGGGCATTCTGGATAGGTTCCCGCACCTTGGGCTCTGTTGAGCTTGCCTTGGCTCGGCCCTGAGGCCAGGCGGGCACTTGGAGGCCAGGAAAAGCCTGGCCGTGTGGCAGCTGTCTTGGGCCAGGCTGGGCCGGGCCACCTGAGGTGTCAACGAGATTAGATGTGGGTACATCTGGAGGCGTATCTCGTGATGCCAGAGCCGCAGCTCTTTCCCATTGGGCCCTTTGACCAAGAGAGTTCCTTCCACACGATCATTCCTTGAAGCCCCTTCTGCCATAGCCGGCAGCCTCAACCCGTGCGTCTGCAATATCTGCCACAGAAGTGATGTTCGAGCCATAGAGGGATGCAGTCCTGCAGGCGTCCTCCAGGAGCATCTGACGAAGGGCCTGAGGCTCCAGGGCCTCGGCCTCGGGCCCCAGGCTGAGCACCCACCTCTTGATCTCTTCCAGGCCTGCCACCCGGAAGCTGAGGATGAGACTCCCGTCCGGCTGCTTTTCTGCACGCTGGCTCTCGTGCCATATCCTCTCCCCCACCCACCTTGACCACTCAGGGGAAATGCGCACCTTCACCCTGTAGAGATCATCATGCATGACCCCGAAGCTGTGTTTCATGAACTCGTGCAGGTCGAAATCCTGGGGAGGCTCGAAACGCTCATCGGTCAGCCTGAGCATCTTGATCCGGTCCAGGACGAACATGCGCACCTGGCCCCTTAAGTGGCAGTGGCCTATGAGATACATGGTGCCCTCGAAGAACCAGAGCTTGTAGGGATCCACCCTGCGATGGACAGGTTCCCTCCTCCTGAGGGAGTGGTAGGACATCTCCAGGCGCCGATGCTCCAGGGCCGCCCGGCTCACCTGGTTTAGGATCTCCCTTTTTTGGCCGTATTCCCTGTAGGGCCTGATCCCCACAGAAAACACAGATTGGACCATGTCCAGGTAGCCCAGGGCACTGGGGGGAATGGTGGATTGCACCTTCTTGAAGAGGGACTCCAGGTCGTCGTAAAAGGATGTGCCCTGGAAGACCTTGACCAGGTCCCTGTAAAGGTGAAGGGACATGAGCTCCGTGAGGGTGAATGGGGGAGGGACCTTGAATTTGTAAGTGTCCACAAAGGCCCAGCGTTGGGCCCGGTCCACCCGCTCGCTGTAAAGGGGAAAGCCTGCCTCCTGCAAGGCCACAAGGTCCCTATAAATGGTTCGAAGCCCTATATTCTCCCTCTTGGCCAGCTCGGCCACGGTGAGCCCGGTGCCACTGGCCTCTATGGATCTTATGATCCTCCACTGACGTGCAAGCTGGTCTCCCCGCATGAGCCCCCCCCGCGCGGAAAGAGGAAAGCAGGCAACCCATGGACGCCCGGATCTTAGCATCGGCGCCCGGTTTTGGTCAATCATTTCGCCTCACTGACCCATCCGAGTGCGCCTTTGGCTGAAGCGGCTGTAACCAAGCCTTGGGCCAGCCTCCTCCTCTTGGGAATCGCGACAAAAGGCAAAGAGGTGAATGAGGCGGCCCTCCAGGGTCAAGGCCGCACCCGAGGCCACCTCTCCCTCAAGCCCCTGGGTCTCGCCGAGACCCACCGTGGGAAGGCTCTGGAACTTCCCCCTGCCCAGGTCCTCCATGAAGGCCCACACCTCCTTGGGCCGCACATGGGGAAATTCCCCTTCCTGCAGCCAGTCCAGTGCATCCAGGGCGTAACTGGCCACCAGTTTCTCGAAAAACCGCTGGAAGGTTGCCTGGTACCCGAAACACTCAATCCCCAGGAGCTGGCCGTTGATGGCAAAGACTGCGCCGAGCTGGCACTCCACCGGCCTGAAGGCCCTGAGGTAATCCCCAAGCCTGTCCCGCTGCCCCTGGAAAAGGTCTGCCATGGCTTCAGTGGGGCTGCTTACCCCCATGCGGGCGCTCTTCAGGGCCAGGGCTTCCCAGATCATGCCCTGATCAGAGCATGCCACTGCAGTGTCCTCAAGATTCTTCGCAACTGCCCGATGGTGATCCCTCCTGAGGCTGGCATGCATCATCTTCCCTCCTGACTCGAACTGCCGGCTCCTATAAGCCCATCGGCCATGCTCCACACAGCTCACCGGGATGAGCATCTCGCACTTGCCGGCCACCATGATGCTCACATTGACGATGCGATTCTGCTTGGCTCCCACCAGCTCCTCTCCGGCTACTATGAGCACGGGCTTGGGGGAGCTGTTGGAGAGCTTGAGCTGCGGGACTTGGCCCTCTTCGCTCACCTCTGTTATGAGCACCAATCCGCTGCCCATGGCCTCTTCCAGGGTAAAATAGTCCGGCACGCCTTGCACAGAGGCCACGAGGGGAAAAATGGTGAGGTTCTTGTGACTTTGCTTACGTGCAAGTTTGAGACCTTCCAAGAAAGCCTTGACAGTCTCCATTTTCCACCTCCTGTGAGTTTGCCCCACAGCATACAATCGCAGATTGTCAGATCAGGACAAAATGAGAGCTAGCCCCGTACCCCTTCCATGAAACCAACTAGGAAAAAGGGCAAAGCCTGAAGGGAAAGATCAAGGAATTGCAATAAGCCAGATTCACAACATGCGATTTTTACCCAAAACAGCTCAAAGCACTTTTGGGTAAATTTTGGAGAAGGGGGCGCCATTTTTACCCAAAACAGCTCAAAGCGGTTTTGGGTAAAAGGGTTTGGCATCCCAGATCTGAGTGGCAATGGCGGAATCAAGCTGCGTTTGCATAGAAATCAGTCTATGAGGCATATCATGATATTGACTGCCTAGGTTCACCCGTGGTGAGTGATGCGGGATCAGCTATCCTTGGAGAAAGGTTGGGGAGAGGAGGTGGCTATCAACAATGAATATCCCGGAGCTGGATCAGGATCTCAACTCTGGGGGGGGAAGCCGGGAAGTCCGAAGGGGCTTGGGGCCTTTTCTCGGCCGACGCCGGAAGGAAAAGCTAACCGGTGCGCGCGGCTTTTTGGCGCCTCCTCTGGAGTGAAGGGTTCTTGCCTATTCGTAATGCGTCCACATTCGAATGACCTTTACGGTGTGGATGTCATCCAGGATCTGGTAGACCAGCCGATGTTGGATATTGATCCTCCGCGAGCAGGCGCCAGTGAGGTCTCCTACCAATTTCTCGTATGTCGGAGGGGATCGATAGGGGTCTTCTCTGAGAACCTTGAGCAGTCTTTCCGCCTGGGGCTTAAGGCCGGCTTGGGCGAGCTTCCTTGCATCTTTCTGGGCCTGCTTGGTAAACACCAGTCGCCAGCTCACCACTCAAGCTCCGCATCGCATTGCTCCACGGGCGTCTCAAGTCCCTTGCGAATGGACTCCCGCATACCAGGCAGGGATGCGAGATATAGGGTCTCTTGAATGGCACGCCAGTCCTCCTCGGAGACTAGAACGGCAGAGTTGCGCTTGCCCACTATCTGAATGGGTTCATGGGACTCAGCTACAGTGTCTACCAGAGTATACAGGCGTTTCCTTGCCTCGCTGGCCGTGATCGTTGCCATCGCAAAGCTCCTTATCGTACAATAAAGCGTACGATATGAATGGCTTTCAGTCAAGTCTTTGGGGAAGAACTCACCGGCGTCCTTTTACCATCGGGCCAGGGGGTAGCCCCGTACCCCTTCCATGAAACCAACTAGGAAAAAGGGCAAATCCTGGAGGGAAAGATGTAGGAATTGCCAAGGGGGCCAGATTCACAACATGCGATTTTTACCCAAAACAGCTCAAAGCACTTTTGGGTAAATTCTTCGGTTGGTGGACCCGTTTTTACCCATTTTCTGCACTATATTCCTCTTGTCGAGGCAGTTTTCGCGATGGGAGGCCCCTCTTTGCTGAATCGGGCTCCAGGCTCCCACTTTGAGGCCCAGGTTGTTGGCCCTTCTCCAGGGCGGCTTGTGCTTGCTAAAGCTATTATGGTTGCGGGGGCATCCCCAAGACCTCGCATATCTGAAAGCCCCAGGCCTCTTGGGACAGTAGCTCCAAAGTGGCACTGTTTGGCTTGCCCATGCTACTCACCCCAGGATCGGCGTGGCGGGCCCCAGCCCACAGTGCGGGCAGGGAGTACTTTTTCGGCCAGGATGAGGAATAGGAGATCCACCTTTCCGGGTACATGAACCAGGCCTGCAAGATGGCGGCGCTGCTTTCCGAAAAGTGGTCATGGTCAAGGGAATCCGCCAAAAAAAAGGGCGGGGCCTGGTTGGTTAGAGCCCCGCCCGTGTTACAAGATTTGTTTTGTACAGGATCAGTCCCCCGTCAGTGCGGGCACGTTGTTCACGAAGTTGCACTCGGACGGTGATGAGAGTTCGTACGCTGTGGAATTGAAGCTGGCCGTATTTCCCATGATGTTACTCGGACAAACCACTTGAAAGCCGGCCTGGGGGTGAGAGCTGGAGGTGTTGGAGAAGACATTGGAGCCGTTACTCACCTGGAAACCATGAGTTCCGTTCTCCTGGGCGATGTTCTCTGTGAGCGTGCAGTTGTACCCCGCTTGGATTCCGATCCCCGTGTTGAAGGTGGCCACGTTGCGGGTCAGCACCGTGCTGGCCCCCGAGGAGATCCCGGTACCGTTTCCCTGGGCCAGGCAGTCCCTCACCTGGGCCCAGGCTCCCACCGACAAGCCCGTGTTGCTGTTCTCTGACACGGTCAATCGCTCCGCCATGGCCAGGACCACATTGCTCAGGTCCACGCCAATGGCGAAGTTGCGCACCATCCCGTTTCGCACTGTGATGGCCTTACGATCCGGCTGGAGATCATCGATCAGGGCCACGATCCCGCGACCCGTGGAGTTGCCCCTGATGGTGAAACCGGCCAAATCCAATGTCACATAGTCCGTGGTGATCACCAGACAGTCCCCGACAGCATCCAGGTTGCGGCCTAGTTCATAGGAGCCGGACTTGCTGATGGTTGTGCACCGGCGAATCTGTTGAGGCGCTGCCCAGATCTGTGCGGCTGTCCCCAAAGCAATAACACCAAGTAAGCACAAAGCGACTGCTATTCTCGGCATCTTCATGGGTTCTTCCCTCCTTCCTTGGATATGAGCCTTTCTTCCCTTGGTTGACTCACGAGAAATTCTTTTTCATCCACTTCAGAAGATGGGTCAGGGTCCGCTTCACAGTGGTCTCCACGCCCAGGGTGGCTGGAGCGAAGAGGGCTCCGGCCTTTTGCAGACCGTGGTCTGGGTGACCGGAGACTTGAAGAACACGAGAACCAAATCGGATGGCCCCACATCCCTCGCGGCCATCGTGGGCTTGAGAGGCCTCGCGTCCGGTTCCCGTACATACCGATGAAAAGAACTCTCTTTTTCGGGCAACGTATATAGAAAGCAGGCCTGAGTGTCAAGGAAAAAGTGCTACCAGGATGTTGTGGTCGGGACCTAGCCATACAATTAGGGTGCCTAAGTCCTGGGCAGACTTTCATGAGTTGGGCGTCACATGTTCTTTTGTGATGCCGGGAAGGGGGGAAATCCTGTGGGTGCTTCAAAGTTGACAGAGTCCCCCTTTACATGGTATCCAGAAGACTCACCCTTTCCGGGCCTTAGACCTGGATATAAACATGATGGAGAGGATAGGACCAAGACTCAGGCCACGGGCACTGTTGAAGCTGGTTTGTTTATGGCTGGTTGCCTGTGCCTGGACCGGATGCGCGGCCAAAGGCGGTGCCAAGCCGTGGGAGGGGATTTTTTCATCCAGAGCTCTGAAGGGACATGATGCCGGGGGCCAAGGCGCTTCAGAGGAAACAACCCAACAAACTGAAGGACCTTGGGAGACCGACAGCCAGTGGGATGCGCTCCAGCAAGAGTTGTGGCAGGAGGAGCCCCTGGAAGGTTCATGGCCTGAGGCGGAGCTGGACCAGCCCTGGCGCAGAGCTCTCAGGAAAAGGCAAATACTGGAACTGGAGGGCCTGTATCATCCCTTGGTCCAGAGCATGGCCCGAGACTACAGGTTCACTGGTGGTTCCTCAGGCAGGCGACCCATAAGTCAATCCAGCCAATACATTCCCCGCATGAAGGAGATCTTCAGGGAAGAGGGGCTTCCAGAGGAACTTGTTTATCTGGCTTTCGTGGAAAGCGGCTTCAATCCATGGGCTTCTTCCTCGGGCAGATGTGTGGGCATGTGGCAGTTCACGGAAGCCACGGGCCGCAGATACGGACTTCGCATAGATAACTGGGTGGATGAGCGAAGGGACCCTGAAAAATCCACCAGGGCAGCAGCCAGACACCTCAGGGATCTTTATCAGACCTTCCGTTCCTGGGACCTGGCCATCGCGGCTTACAACGCAGGGGAAAAGGCCATTCTGGACTCCCTGGCCAAGAAGGAGGAGGCCAGCAGTTTCTGGGACCTCTATCCATCAGGCAGGCTCAGTAAGGCAACCAGAGAGTTCGTGCCCAAGGTCATGGCAGCCATCCTGGTGGCAAACGAGGAGCAGGCCAGTTCCCAGCAACCTGATCAGGAGGATCAGCTTTGGCGCTTCGACAAGTTGAGGATCCAGGAGCACCTGGATCTCTCAACAGTTGCCAGGCTGGCCGGTTGCAGCGAAAAGGAACTGAGGGCACTCAATCCTCAGCTCAAGGGTTCTGTGTTGCATCCCGGAGCATCTGGTTTGGACATCAGGGTACCGGAAGGAAAAGGTGAGGAACTAAGCAGCCTTCTATCAGAAAGAGGCCGCATGGTCAGAGCTCCCAAGGCTGATCAGGGAGACCCCACTGGGTTTCGGACTCATAAGGTTAGGCCCGGAGACACCCTCGGGCTGATTGCAAGACAGTATGGGACCTCGGAAGAGGAACTGAGAAGCTGGAACAGACTGAGATCAGGCAGCATGCTGAGGCCAGGAATAGATTTACTCGTGCCAGAAGGCAAATCCAATTCTGTCTCATGGAAAAGCACTCACAAAGGAGCAGTCCCAGGCAAATCAGCAGAGTCCGACTCCGTCCAGTACCATCAGGTCAGAAAAGGGGAAACCCTTTGGAGCATTGCACGCCATTACGGGGTCTCGGTGGAAGCCCTCATGAGATGGAATGATCTCAGTGGCCCCCTGCTGAAGCCCGGCATTACACTTCGCTTGAATCCGTAAGGCACCCTTACCAAAACTCCAGGAGTCTCTCCAGAGCTTTGCCCGCGATCCAGCTTCTGGTATTATCTCTAGTGGTATGCTAGTGGAAGGAGCTCTTTTGTCTTGCATCTTGAAAGTAGGCAAAGGAACCTTGCTCCAAGGCCCTGAGAGGCCCTGATCATGGATCTGGTGGATCCTCTGAAGGCCTGGGAGAAACTGGGCCAATTCATTCATCCCCTGGGAAGCCATAGGGTTTCTTCGGACAAGGCCCTCGGCAGGGTCCTGGCAGAAGAGATAGTTTGCCCTGGGGAGATTCCAGCCGAAGACCGTGCCCTCAGAGACGGATATGCCATTGCCACTCCTGGAGACAAAGAGCTGCTCTTCCAGGTCCTGGGAGAGAGTGCAGCAGGCCTGCCCTGGAACCGGGAGTTGACCCAAGGCGGGGCCGTAAGGATAAGGACAGGAGCCGTGGTGCCGAAGGGGACCTTCGGGATAGTTCCCATGGAGGAGGTGCAGGAGTCCTCGGACAAATCTTGGATAAGGCTAAAGAAGGGGCTGCCTGCCAAGGGCTCTCACATACTGCCTCAAGGACATCTTTTTCGGGCGGGCTCAAGGCTCCTGCGGCCTGGGCAAAGACTTGGCCCTGGAGAGCTATCTCTTCTGGCATCAGTGGGAGTGGAGAAAGTACGCGTCAAGAGAAGGCCCAGGGTGGTGATTCTTCCCACTGGAAGTGAACTTGAAGTCCCAGGGGCAGGTCTTGGATCTGGAAAATCATTTGTGTCCCATGGGCGCTATCTGGCCTGGAGAACAGCAGAAGAGGGGGGGCTGGGCAAGGTCTGGACTCCCATTGCGGATCTTGAAGAAGAGATATGGATGGCCATTGACAAGGTCCTGGGAAGGGCTCATCTGATTGTCACCACGGGTGGGACTGGTCCTTCGGACCGGGACCTGGTCTGCCGTTCACTTCTTTCCAATGGAGCTCAGGTAATATTCAGGCATCTTCCCGTCAGACCCGGAGGCACCATCTCGGCCTTTTTGGTGCGATCCACCCCGGTCCTGGCTCTACCAGGAGGTGCGGGTGGGGTAGGGCTTGGCTGTGAGCTACTGCTAATTCCTGCTATACGAGCCATGCAGGGAGAAGATGAACCAGGACCAAGATGGGTAAAGTGCAGACCAGCCGTGGAAATACAGAAGGATCCCCTCTGCCACAGATTCGTGGAAGCCAGGCTCCATGTGCAGGAGGGGCTGCTCATTGCTGAGCCGATTCCCAGAAATCTTCAAGGCGGCGGGCTCATACCTTTGCGGGGAGATGGATGGATCCACGTGCCGCCGGGTGAAGGCATTGTACCAAAAGGAGCGTTGGCCTTCATGCTCCTTGGCAAATGCTTAAGAAGGGCGCGGCATGGATCCGGGGAATCCCTGGAGTCTTTGGAGAGCTGACTGGAAAAGCAGGAAGGGGGGACTCTTGCACGAGTTTAGCCTGGCCCAATCCGTGGTTGAGACGGTTCTGGAGGTCGCCAGACAGCATGGGGCCTCGGCAGTGGAGGAAATGAATTTGGAGGTGGGAGAGGTGGCCCTGGTCAACATGGAACAGCTGGAGTGGCACATCCGGATGCTGACCCAGTCTACTGTGGCCGAAGGGGTCCGCCTGAGGTGGAGGACTGTACCGGCCACCATCTTGTGCCTGGGATGCGGGTACCAAGGCTTGGTGGGTCACAAGGAACTGGATCCTCAGTCCCACCTGGAGATCCCTGTTTTTCAATGCCCGGCATGTGACAGTCCCAATACCAGGATTCTATCAGGCAGGGAACTGAGGGTGGTGGACATTCATGCCAGGTTTCAGGAGCAGACTCCCGGGGAGGTGGATCATGCATGATGTATCCAAGATTTACCTGGGCCACGATGTAATAGAAGCCAACAAGGCCCTTGGAAAACAGAACCGCATCTGGTTGGAAAAAAGAGGAGTCAAAGCCATAAACGTCATGGGGGCCATAGGCTCAGGCAAGACCTCCTTGATCGAGGTTGCCATTGAAAGGCTCAAGAAGGAGTTGGGAATGGCCGTCATGGCAGGGGACGTGATAGCCGAGTTTGACTCAGAGAGATTTCGCAAGCACGGGGTCAAGGTGGTTCCCCTCAATACTGGAAAGGAGTGCCATTTGGATGCCCATCTGGTGCAGCATGGGCTTGAACAACTGGACTTGGATGGGGTTCAGCTTCTTTTCATCGAGAACGTGGGCAATCTCATATGCCCCAGCGACTTTTACCTGGGAGAACATTGCAGGGTGATAGTGGTGAGTGTGACCGAAGGCGATGACATAGTGGCTAAGCATCCGGTCATCTTCAGAGACGCTGACGCGGCCATCGTGAACAAGGTTGATTTGGCCGAGTTGGTCTCTGCAGATCCTGACAAGATGGTGCAAGATGCGCTGGCTGGATTGGGCCTGGCTTTCAAAACCAGCGTTCGCACAGGGGAGGGTATAGAGGAATGGATTCGTCTGGTCAAGAGGGTTGCAACATCGGTTTGAGCAAGACTGTGGCGGCCGGGAAAAAAGTTTCAGGGGGCAAAGAATCGGTACAGGAACTGCTTGGGATCCTCGTGAGAATCCAGGAGCTGGGCTTTGCCCTGATGGAGCACGATGCGGCCGAAGCCCAAAAGGGAAAAGAGGAGATCCAAAAGGCAAGGGAAGATCTGGCAGCCGGAGTTCCTCCGGAATGGCTCAGGGTGGTGGAGAGGCTGCAAAATACCGGCCAACCTGCATTGGTGCCTGCTACAGAAGGGTTTTGTTCCTATTGCCGAATACAGCTTCCCACCAGGATGTTCCAGGAGGTCATGGGCAACGCCCGCATCCATCAATGCCCTTGTTGCGCCAGAATCCTTTACGCCCCTGAGGGGGGCGGGCTTCATCTGAAGGAATCCACCCCACGAATGGGCGGTGGGGGCCTGGCCCGTTTCTCCAATCCCCAGCTGGTGATGCCAAATCTTTCGGGCCGCAACATGCCTGAGGTGCTTGAGGAGATGGTGGGAAGGCTCTCATCTTTGGGCTGGATCGCAGAGCCTCAGGAGGTACTCAGGGCCGCAATTCAGAGAGAAGAACTGGTCAGCACTGCCCTGGGGCATGGATTGGCCTTCCCCCATGTGCGTGGGGTTGAGGGAGGGGGGCTGGTGGTGGCCGTGGGCCTGAGCCGAAGGGGTGTGCGCTTTTGCCCGGATGAGCGCAGATTCACTCGGATCTTCTTCTTTTCGGTGATTCCGCAGGCTGCCAGCAGCTTGTATTTGAGAATAGTCGGTGGGATCGTAAAAGCCCTGCGCACGGTTGAGGCTCGGAAAAGACTTCTTTCATGTAATGACTCCAAGACGGCCTGGGAAGTTCTCATACAGCTGATCGACCCCACCCTGCCTTGACAGGAAGGGATTTCTTTTCCAAAGGGCATCCCTGGCGGTCTTGCCCTTGAGCAGGGATTTTTTTGTGTGCTTGGGGTTTGCATCCCCAACATGAGAAAACCAGGTTTCCACTTGTTGTGATAGAGAGGTGAAGGAATTTGAAAGCCAGGGACCTGCTTCTGGTGGCAATGCAACTTTTGGGCATGGCAGGAGGCGTTGTTTTTCCCCAGTGGGCGATCCATCTGGCCCCCCTGGCCCTTTATTTCATGATGAGCATGCTCCTGCTTAGCTTTCTGCGTATTGAGCCCAGGCCCTTGGTGCGGATAAGACCCAAGGATCTTGTTGAGGTGGCTATATGGACTTTGGTGAAGCTAGGTTTGATGCCGCTTCTGCTTTGGGCTGCAGCCAGGTGGAGCCTTCCGTCTTACGCTTTGCCAGTGCTGCTTTTGGGGGGCGTTTCCACAGGAGTGGTGGCACCCTTTCTAAGCGGTTTACTGGGGGCCAACACCACCAGGGTGCTGCAGGTGGTGGTATTGAGCTCGGTTTTGGTTCCTTTTACCCTACCTGCCTGGGTGAAGCTTCTGATGGGAGCAGAGTTTGACATTCCTTTCATGCACATGGTGAGAATGCTGGCTTTGGTGATATTCTTCCCCTTGGGAGCAGCCATGGCTGTTCGCAGATGGATGCCCATGCTGGTCCGGGTGCTATCTAGGGCCCAATATCCCATATCGCTTCTTCTGTGCCTGCTCATCAACCTTGGGATCTTTGCGGCTTACGCCCAGTTCCTTGTCTCCAGGCCATGGGAAGTCCTCTGGGCCCTGGGCGTGGCCTGTATGATGGCCTCTGTTGCGCCCTTCATAGCATGGGTATGTGCCAGGTGGGCTCCGCACGTGCTGGACAGCCTCACTGGCTCGGTTTGTCTTACCTTCGTAAACAACGTACTCATTGTGGTTTTTTCATTTAGATTCTTTGATCCCGAGGCTCCCTTGGTGGCTGCCCTTTACATGGTTCCTTTTTTTGGCATGATCATACCCATAAGGAGGCTCCAAGGAAAATAAGGCCTTTCTCTGTCTTGGATTCTTGCCCTGTGAGACTGCCTCTGGGGACGAGCCTCCAAAGCAGAAAGATAAACAGTGTAAAGCCCTCTTAGTTTTTTGTGAGCCATGTGGGCCTAGAGAAACCATCAGCCCCGTGCATTGGAGGCCACCCAAAGTATCCTTTGCACCATCACATGCACAAGGGCCCAAATCACATCCAAGGGTAGCTGCCTATGGATGGAAGCATCGAAGGTGAAGGTGCACCGAGCCGGGAATTCCTCATCCGCTGGCCAAAGATGCACTGCCACAGGAACCCGTGGTAAGGGTGTCAGCTCCACAGAGGCCGGAGATATGTCGAGGCTCCTTGCCCCGAGAAACTTGGCTGCTTCCACGAATTCCCTGGGGCTGGATCCGAAGCGATCTTCCAAAGCTGTGCTTGGAAGGCTGTGGAGGTGCCTGAAAAAGAGCTCTCCTCCCGGGATCTCCTTTTCGTTAACCATTTGGTTTGCCAGAGGAATATCTGAAGCCTTCAGGAGAAACACCACCAGCACCAAAGCAAGATAAGGCTCAAAGGGCGCTTGCTCTCTATGAGGGGTCACTGTTCGGCAACGAGGATCCACCCAATAGCCTTCTCCCAGGAACTCCACACCGAAGCCCATCTGAGGATCCCACTGGCAGCGACATCTGGCAGCGACCTCCTCGGGTGGGAGTTGGGCCAATCTCTTCCAGTGGAGCTCGTCCACTACCACGGGTTTGTCAAGTTTTTCTCTTGGGGGCATGGGAGCCTCCCTTCTTCTTTCCTGCATTAGAAGAAAAGCCGAGCTGAAAGGATATGGTCCACTTTGAAAAACATGGCAAGGGAATTCTCCACAGTCTCTCAAGCAGTGCTCCAGACCCCTTTTTCTGGCGCACTCCAGAATAGGGCATGGCGCTCCCAAAAGCCTCACCTGAGCCCCGAATTTCCGGCTGGCCTCCTGGCTTGTGGCAGGTCCACAGGTGGAGCATTTCCCATCCAAGCGAAGCCTGCAAACCCCACAGTCTATTCCGCAGGCACCTGTGGCCATTTTCCATCACCTCTGTGAGCCGAACAGTCTTTAAAAGAAAACTTTCCCTCAAAAACGCCATTGCAGACCCGGGACTCTGAAGCTGACTCCGTTGTGGGATGGGGAATCTGCTCCAGGCATGGGAACCTGCCCAACTTCCCTGATCCAGCGTTTTTCCTGCTCTTTGTTGTATGTTCTTGCAGCCTCGGCTGCGCTTTGGATCCCTCCCAGATACCAGCCCAGCTCCAAGAAAGAAAAGATCCCGGAGCTAATCAGACATCCCTCCTTCACACTCCACACAGAACCTGCCAGAAAGGCAAGGTTGAGAAGAAAGGAGGTAAGCGCATCCCAAGGCTTCCCAACATAAAGATGGCCTGCTCCCGGAACGAGTGCCGAAAGCCCCCCTGCCACCCATTCATTTCGCCTGGGAAGCCAAGGTGCCTCGGTCTCCAGGCGTACCAAAAGCTCACTGGCCTCTTGGGCCTCGGGCTGCTCTGGAGAAATCTCACGGAGAAACTCCTTGGCCTTTTCCCACTCCCTGGCAACCAGCAAAGCCTTGGCAGATGACACAAGAGCCTTTGATCTGAGGTTTCCCACGTAAGGATCCTTGGCCAATTCATGGAAAATCTGGGCAGCCTCAAGAGGCTTTCCCGAGGCCAGCAGAGTATCTGCAGCTGCCCATCTGGGTTCAATAGCCCCGTGGGGATCTGCTTTGCTCATTGCACTGAAAAAGGCCTCCAATGCACCATCCCAGTCCTGCATGCTCTGGCGGGTTCTGCCCAGGCAAAGCCAGGCCTCTGGGGCCCTGGAGTGATGAGGGAAAAGGCTCAGAAAGGCCATGTATTCACCTTCTGCCCGGTACAAGTCTCCCCTTTCCCTGAGGTGGTGGGCAAAGCACAGCAATCTGTCTGGATCGCCGCGCATGGGTGCCTGGGCTTGAAGCTGTCTTTGGGGAAACAGGCAAAAGGCAGCCAAAAATAGGGCAAGGATTGCCAGGCATCTCATTTTGCCGAGTGCTCCTGCTTCTTTTTCCGCCTCAGATCTTTCCAATTCCTGAGCCTCAGGGC
Source organism: bacterium (assembly GCA_037481695.1). NCBI lineage: Bacteria > bacterium. The sequence goes on from JBBFLE010000005.1 coordinate 194,164, forward strand.
CAGTTCCCGCTCCAAGCCCTGCTCACCAGGTTCCCAGAAGACCTCTGAACTTAGCTCCTGGGGAAGATATTGCTGATCCACGACCTTGTCTGGATCATCGTGGGGGTACCTGTAATCTTTTCCATAGCCCATTTGGGCCATGAGAGGAGACACGGGATTTCTTAAGGCCAGTGGAACCTGAAGAGGCCCTGTGCGTTTTATGACTTCCTTGAGCTTTCCATATGCCAGGTAAAGGGAGTTGCTCTTGGGGGCCATGGCCAGATATACGGCTGCCTCAGCCAAAGCCAGGAAGCCCTCGGGGGGGCCCAAGAAGTGGAAAGCCTCCTTGGCAGCCAGCGCCACCTGCAAAGCCATTGGATCAGCCAGTCCCACATCCTCTGATGCGAAACGCACCATCCTTCTGGCCACATAGAGGGGATCTTCACCCGCTTCCAGCATCCTGGCCAGCCAATAAAGGGAGGCATCCGGATCCCCTCCTCTGAGGCTCTTATGAAGAGCGCTTATGAGGTTAAAGTGCTCCTCACCGGCTTTATCGTAAAGAAGTGGGTGCTGCTGCAGAAGTCTCTTGGCCTCTTCCAAGGATATGTGGCGTGTTCCTGTGCTGTCGGGTCTTGTACCCAAAACCATGGATTCCAGGATGTTCAAAGCCACCCTGGCATCCCCGCCTGCGGCCTCGGCAATGGATTCCAGCACTCCTTGTTCCAAGCTGGGCTTGAGGCTTGCAAGCCCCCTTTGAGGATCCTTCAGGGAGCGAAGCATGAGGGTGAGTATATGTTCTGGGGTGAGGCTGTGTAGCACGAAGACTTGACACCTGGACAGCAGTGCCGCATTCACCTCAAAAGATGGATTTTCCGTGGTGGCCCCAAGGAAGATGATATCACCCTTTTCCACATGGGGAAGAAAGGCATCCTGCTGAGCCTTGTTGAACCTGTGTAACTCATCCACAAAAAGTGCAGTGGGCTTCCCCTGAAGCGAGCGAATTCTCCTGGCCTCCTCCAGGACCTGCCTTACCTCCTTCATTCCGGACAGGACAGCCGAGAATGCCACCAGCCTGCATCCGGTTTCTTGGGCAAAGAGAAATGCTATGGTGGTCTTACCTGTGCCCGGCGGTCCCCAGAGGATCAAAGAGAAAGGACTTGAAGCCTCGATGGCTCTTCGAAGAGGAGCTCCTGGAGCTGTCAGATGCTCTTGGCCCACCACCTCGTCCAAGGTGCGAGGCCGCATGCGGTCGGCCAGGGGACCTTGGGAAGCCCTTTTAGCCATCTTGTCTCTTTGGAAGAGGTCCAAGGAAATAACCCAGTCTAATTAACTTATAGCACAGCCTCCAGGGTCTCTACAACCGGACACCCCCAGGCCCATAGCCTATCTTGGAGCCAGAGGTTCTGCCCAGGTATTCTTGAGAGCCGTTCGTCTTTAGTCCCACGTCACCCTCGACCAGCATTCTCAAAAGGTGTAAAGTTATCTGTCACACATGTTTGGACTCAATCATGAGCCGGGGCAACTAGGTTAGGGGCTGCTCTCCAGAGGGTGAAAATCCCGCAGCTTTGCTGCTTAGGCCATTTTTTTCAAGAATGGATCCAAGGGTGCTGTGGCTATGGACTGGTCGATGGCAATTCTGGCTGACCTGCGATGGCAGGATGTCCTGGATATACTTTTCCTGAGCTGGGTGGCCTACTGCATATACACCTGGTTCTGGGGTACCAAGGCTTTGAAAGCCCTGGTGGGGCTCCTGGGGGTGGGAGTCATCTTCGGAGTAGCCCGGCTGTGGGGCCTTTTCTTGACCAGCTGGGTCTTTCAGGTCCTTTGGCAGGTGGCTGTCTTGCTGGTGATAATCCTTTTCCAGCCAGAGCTCAGACAGATCCTGGAGAGGGTCAACCCCTTCCGATGGTTGAAACCAAGGGGTAGATCAGACACCGGGGATTGGGTCCAGGCAGTTGTGGATGCGGTTTTTTCTCTTGCCAGATCCAGGGTGGGGGCCCTCTTGATCCTGGAGAGGACTGAGAGGATCAAGGAGTGGATAGCTGGTGGGGTGCTCCTGCAGGCCCGGGTGACGGCTCCACTTCTGATGGCAATTTTTCAGAAAGAATCCCCACTGCACGATGGGGCTGCGGTGATCCACAACGGAGAGCTAAAGATGGCAGGCTGCTTTCTTCCCCTTAGCCTATCAGATGGTTTGCCGCAGCATCTGGGAACCAGGCACAGGGCAGCCCTGGGTCTTTCAGAGAGGTGCGATGCCATGGCAGTGGCGGTCTCCGAAGAAAGGGGCACGGTTTCCTTGGCTCAGGGTGGAGAATTCAGGGAGCTTAAGGAACCTCAGGAACTCAAGGACGCATTGGAGACGTTGGGAGGAAGGCGGGATCCCACAGGCATAGGAAAGCGCACCGCTAAGGTTATCTTCAGGAGGCTTCCGGCCAAGGTGCTTTCCCTTATGATAGTGACTTTGCTTTGGGTGGCCCTGGCAGGGAAACAGGATGTGGAGATAAGGCTGTGGGTGCCGGTGGAGGTCCGTAATTTGCCAGAACGTTGGGAGATTCTGGAACCCCATGAACCCAAGGTGCAGGTTCAGTTACGGGGCATGAGAAAAGATGTGATGACCCTGGACGACTCCAGTGTGTTTGCCGAGCTGGATCTGAGTCTTGCCCGTTTGGGCCGCAGAACCTTCCGCCTGGGCCCCAAGGAGGTGGTGCTTCCCCACGAGAGGGTGCAGGTTGTTAGAGTGGAGCCCTCGGAAATAAAGTTCCGATTCCAGGAGAGGAGTTGAAGGATATGGTACATTCTCCCAATTCAGGCCCCAGGCGCTCAGGTAGAACCCACAGCACCAAGGAGAATCTGAAGAGCTTCCTCGGGCTTTTCGGGCATTCGGAGAATGTCCTGGTGCTCTTGTACCCGGATCCTGATTCCATGGCAAGCGCCCTGGCGGTCAAGAGACTTCTTTGGAAACATGTTCAAAGGGTTGTGATCACTTACATAGGGGAGATCCAGCGCCTGGAGAATCAGGCCATGATGGAGCTGCTCAGGATACCCCTGGTGCGCATAAGCCAGGTGGATGTGGATTATTTTCAGAAGAAGGTTCTTGTGGATTCACAGCCTCATCATTACGAGGCATTTGGGCGTTTGAGCTATGACGCCATAATCGACCACCATCCCCTGGTGGGGGATGTGAAGGCATCCTTTGTGGACATCCGACCTGAGTACGGAGCTACGGCCACTATACTCATTGAATATTTGAGGGCCGCCGGGATAAAGCCCTCCACCAACCTGGCAACGGCTTTGCTTTACGCCATCAAGACAGATACGGCCAATTTCGAGCGGGATGCCACCGAGCAGGATGTGAAGGAATTTCGTTACGTGTTTCAGTACGCCAACATGAATCTGCTGCGAAAGATAGAGTTGTCGGAGCTCAGGCTAAGTGACCTGAGGTATTTCCGACAGGCTCTGGAACGCATGGTGGTAAACAAAAAGGGCATATTCGCCCATCTGGGGGAAGTGGAGACTCCGGATCTGTGTGTTCAGATAGCGGATTTTTTCATGAGGGTCCACGGCATGAAGTGGACATTTGTCTCTGGTCTTTATAGAGGCAAGCTGGTGGTAATAATACGCAATGATGGCTATCGCAAGGATGCAGGAAGACTTGCCAGGAGGGCCTTCGGAGCCTTTGGCTCTGCTGGCGGTCACCGAGGAGCGGCCAGGGCGGAGGTGCCACTGGAAGCATTGAGGGAGATGGGTATGGAAACATCGGATTCCAATGTGCAGAAATTCGTGCGCGATCGGCTGGAGTTCTGAGAAAGGCTTCTGCCCCCCCCCTTGCATTCCGCCAAATAGTGCTTATAAGAAAAACAGATTTTTGCTTTCATCCCCCAAGGGGATCCTTTCCAAGTGTAGCAAGGCCGTTTGGTCGGCCCTAGATCAAAATTCAGGAAGGAGGTTTCCGAAATGAACGTGAAGCCGCTGCATGACCGAGTCCTCATCAAGCGAATCGAGGAGGAGGAGAAGACAAAGGGTGGGATAATCATTCCTGACACTGCCAAGGAGAAGCCCATCCAGGGGAAGGTGATAGCTGTGGGCAAAGGGAAGGTCACAGACGACGGGAAGGTTGTACCTCTGGAGGTCAAGGAGGGCGACAGGGTTCTTTTTGGCAAGTATGCAGGCACCGAGGTCAAGATCGATGGCGAGGAGCACCTGATCATGAGGGAGGACGACATCCTGGCCATCATCACCTGATGAGATGATGGGTTTCAAAAAAAACCACTTGTGGACCAGACGAGAAGAAAAGGAGGGTTTTGAAACATGGCAGCCAAAGATATCAGGTTTCAGGAAATGGCCCGGGCGGAGGTACTCAAGGGCGTGAACCGACTGGCAGATACGGTCAAGCTTACCTTGGGCCCCAAGGGACGCAATGTGATCCTTGAGAAGACCTTCGGATCCCCCAATGTTACCAAAGATGGTGTGACAGTGGCCAAGGAGATCGAGCTGGAGGATAAGTTTGAGAACATAGGTGCTCAGATGATCAAGGAAGTGGCCAGCAAGACCTCGGACGTGGCCGGAGATGGGACCACCACGGCCACTGTTTTGGCGCAGGCCATCTACAGAGAGGGATTTCGCTTGGTGGCGGCTGGCAGCGACCCCATGGAACTCAAGAGGGGCATCGACAAAGCCGTGGAGGCGGTGGTAGAGGAATTGAAGAAGCTCTCCAAGCCTACCCGCGATCAGAAGGAGATAGCCCAGGTAGGTACCATTTCGGCCAACAACGACTCCACCATCGGCAACATCATAGCCGAGGCCATGAGCAAGGTGGGCAAGGAAGGGGTGATCACCGTAGAAGAGGCCAAGGGAATGGAGACCACCCTGGACATCGTAGAGGGTATGCAGTTCGATCGAGGCTATCTATCTCCTTATTTTGTCACGGATCCAGAGCGCATGGAGGCGGTGCTGGAGGATCCATACATCCTTCTCCATGAGAAGAAGATATCCAACATGAAAGACCTGCTTCCTGTACTGGAGCAGATCGCAAGGCAAGGCAAGCCTCTTCTGGTAGTGGCCGAGGATGTGGAAGGAGAGGCCCTGGCTACCCTGGTGGTCAACAAGATCCGTGGTACCCTGGCCTGCTGCGCAGTGAAGGCCCCTGGCTTCGGCGACAGGCGAAAGGCCATGCTGGAGGACATAGCCATTCTTACTGGCGGCCAGGTGATCAGCGAGGATCTTGGAATCAAACTAGAGAACGTAACCCTCTCGGACCTTGGCAGGGCCCGCAGGGTCACGGTGACCAAGGACGACACCACCATAGTGGAAGGTCAGGGTTCTAGAAGCGCCCTGGAGGGCAGGGTGAAACAAATCCGCGCCCAGATAGAGGAGACCACCAGCGACTACGACAGGGAAAAGCTCCAGGAGCGCCTGGCCAAGCTAGTGGGTGGAGTGGCCGTGATCAATGTGGGAGCTGCTACCGAGACCGAGATGAAGGAGAAGAAAGCCAGGGTGGAGGATGCTCTCAATGCCACAAGGGCCGCGGTGGAGGAAGGGATCGTGCCCGGAGGCGGGGTAGCCTACATCCGTGCACTGCCTGCCCTGGAGAAGGTTAAGGCCGAGGGTGACCAGCTCTTTGGGGTGAACATAGTGAAGAGAGCCCTGGAGGAACCCATCAGGCAGATTGCCGAGAACGCCGGTGTGGAAGGGTCTGTGGTGGTGGAGAAGGTGAAGGCCGGAAGCGGGGCCTTCGGATTCAACGCAGCCAGCGAGAAGTATGAGGACCTCATGGAGGCTGGTATCGTGGATCCCACCAAGGTAGCCAGACTGGCCCTTCAGAATGCGGCATCTGTGGCCTCCTTGCTTCTGACCACAGGCGCAGTTGTGGTGGAGAAACCCAAGGAGGAGAAGGCTCCCAAGATGCCTGGCGGAGGGTACGGCGGGGAGTATTGATATGATTTGAACCAATAATGTGGGGAAAAGGCCGGGGCCTCCCGGCCTTTTTTTTGTCCATGTCTGTTTTCTTGGTTGACTTGGCTTTGAGGAGTGGCTATGGTTATGGATAACCAACCGGGTCAAGACCCGTGCACAGCCCAATAATACAAAGGAAGGGACGCCCGACAATGACGTCCAAGAGAAGCCTTACAGAGGAACAGATGGCACAGATAGTGGCCCTTCTCAACGAGAGGAGAAGGGCCATAGAGGAGGAACTCAGGAGGAATCTGAGTCGTGCCCTGGAGGAAGGGGGGGAGGAGACCACGGTGGTTAACGTGGAGGAAGGCGACGAGTCCAGGGTGGACGTAGGGAAAGAGACGGACTATCAAGTCATGAGCATGCGAAGTCAGGAGCTCAAACAGATCAAGGAGGCCCTCTTGAGGATCGAATCCGGGGAATACGGCCTTTGCGAGGAATGCGGGAGCGCCATCAGGTTCGAAAGGCTCAAGGCCATGCCTTTTGCTCAGCTTTGTCGCTCATGTCAGGAGGAGATGGAGAGGGCCAAACGAGACAAGCAGTGGGGTCCAAGGGCTCCTCACAGAGGCTAGAGTCCTGGCCGGACTGGGGAAGGAAGTTGAGGTGGTGAAAAAGGAGTCTCACAGATCTCGGATGAGGATGATGTTGCAAGGAGGGTTGGGATGGCGCAAATGGTAAAAGACAAGGGTCCAAAGCCGGCCCCCCCCAACTGGATTCAGGATTTTCTTCCTGGTCAGGGCTCGGGTAGAAAAAAAATACCTCCCAAGACACACTTCAGCCTTTGGTACTTTCTGATCGTGATATCGGTCTTGATACTGTTTCAAAATCTTTACCTGGCCGGGCAGACCCAGACCATTCCATACAGCCAGTTCAAGTCTTTGGTTACTCAGGGGAAGGTGGATCAGGTGATCATAGAACCCGATGTGATCACGGGTACGCTTAAGCCCGAGGGGGCTTCGGCCAGGGGGTCCAGGTTCCGTACCTTCAGGGTGGAGGACAAGGCTCTTGTGGAAACTCTGGAACAAGGGGGGGTTATCTACTCAGGGAGTTACGAGAACAAGTTTCTCAGCGGCCTTTTGTCCTGGGTAGTGCCCATGGCGGTTTTCATGCTCATCTGGTTCTACCTCATCAGGAAGATGGGAGGGGGAGCAGGAGTCATGTCCTTCGGCAAGAGCAGGGCCAGGATCTATGCCGAGGATGAGGTAAAGGTGACATTTCAGGATGTGGCTGGCATAGACGAGGCCAAGGAGGAACTGGAAGAGGTGGTGGAGTTCCTCAGAAACCCTGAGAAATACAGGCAGCTCGGAGGGCGGATTCCCAAAGGGGTCTTGCTGGTGGGGCCCCCTGGCACCGGCAAGACCCTTCTAGCCAGGGCCGTGGCAGGAGAGGCCAAGGTGCCCTTTTTCAGTATGAGCGGCTCGGAATTTGTGGAGATGTTTGTGGGGGTGGGAGCGGCCAGGGTCAGGGACATGTTCCGCCAGGCTCAGGAGCATGCCCCTTGCATAGTTTTTATAGATGAGCTGGATGCCCTTGGAAAGGCAAGGGGTTTGAGTCCATTAGGGGGGCATGACGAGAGGGAACAGACCCTCAACCAGCTTCTGGTGGAAATGGATGGATTTGATCCGGCCAAGGGGGTCATCATCATGGCCGCCACCAACAGACCCGAGATCTTGGACCCTGCTTTGCTCAGGCCGGGCAGATTCGACAGGCAGGTGCTCATAGACCGTCCTGACATAAAGGGTCGGGAGGCTATTTTGAAGGTACACGTCTCCGGAGTGAAACTGGCCAAGAACGTGAATCTGCAGGAAGTGGCTGCCAGGACTCCCGGATTCGTGGGTGCGGATCTGGCCAACCTGGTCAATGAGGCTGCTCTCAGGGCGGCCCGCAGAGGCAAGAAGGCAGTGGACATGCAGGACTTTGACGAGGCCATAGATCGGATAATCGGAGGTCTGGAAAAGAAAAACAGGGTCATGAACGCCAGGGAAAAACAGATAGTGGCTTACCATGAAACAGGCCATGCACTGGTGGCCGAGGCAGTTCCCAATGCGGATCCTGTCAGAAAAATATCAATAATCCCAAGGGGCATAGCAGCCCTGGGTTACACCCAGCAGCTTCCTACAGAGGACAGATATCTCATGACTCGTTCTGAGCTGGAGGACCGTATTGCCGTGTTGCTGGGGGGCAGGGTGGCAGAGGAAATAACCTTTCAAGACGTCTCCACAGGCGCCCAAAACGACCTGCAAAGAGCCACTGATCTGGCCCGTTCCATGATAATGGAATACGGTATGAGCGAAAGGTTGGGACTGGTGACCTTCCAGAAGGAGCGCAGGTCCATGTTTCTGGAAAGCCCTGCTATCCCTCGGGACTACAGCGAGGAGAGGGCCCGCATGATAGACGAGGAGGTGGAGGGGATCCTGAGCCGGGCCCACGAGAGGGTCAAAGGGATATTGGAAGAAAGACGGGAGCTGCTGGATAAGGTGGCCAAGACCTTGCTGGAAAAGGAGGTGATGGAGGGAAAGGAATTACGCTCCATGATCCAGGAGGCCGGCTTCGAGGTCAGAGAAGAACCCCTGGAAAAGGAGAGATCCAGGCTCAAGAAAAAGCAGGATAGCAAGACACCATCAGCCACCGAGTGAATCCTAAGGCCTCAGGGCAGCTGGTATCTATATTCTTTCCAGGTGCTTCTTGAGCCATCGGGCCGTGTGAGAAGTATCCTGATGTTCAAGGATCTCCCAGGGCGAGCCCTGGGCCACTATGCGGCCTCCATCATCTCCGGCTTCTGGGCCCAGGTCTATGATGTGGTCAGCCGAGGCAATAACGTCCAACTGGTGTTCCACAACAACCACTGTATCTCCCCTGTCCACAAGGCTTTGAAGGGTGCTTATGAGCCTTTGCACATCGGTTGTGTGAAGACCTGTGGTGGGCTCGTCGAGTACGTAAAGGTTTCTGCCGTTACTGGGCCTGGAGAGTTCCTGGGCCAGCTTCACCCTCTGGGCTTCTCCGCCTGAGAGGGTGGGGCTTGGCTGCCCCAGGGTCAAATAACCCAGCCCCAGCTCCTGGAGCAGCCTAAGAGGTCTTCGGATCTGAGGCACTGCAGAGAAAAACTCCAGGGCTTCTTCGATGCTCATCTGGAGCACCTCCCCGATGGATCTGCCCTTGTAGGTGACAGAGAGGGTTTCCCTGTTGAAACGGGCTCCCTCACAAGCCTCGCACAAGACGTAAACATCTGGCAGAAAGCTCATCTCCTTGCGCAGGATCCCCTGTCCTTCGCAAACAGGACACCTGCCTGGACTCAGGTTGAAGGAGAACCTGCCTGAGTTGTATCCCTTGGCCCTGGCTTCTGGTAGTGCGGCATAGAGCCTGCGGATCTGATCCCAGACCTTCACATAGGTGGCTGGGGTTGATCTGGGAGTTCGGCCTATGGGGGAATGGTCCACCTCCAAGACCCTTTCCAACATCTCCCAACCTTCTATGGCATCGCAGATTCCTGCTTCATTGTCCTGGGGGACCCCGTTCTTGGACAGGAGCTTCTTGAGTCCGTTGTAGAGCACGTCCTGGACCAGTGAACTCTTCCCCGAGCCTGAAACCCCCGTCACACAGGTGAGGGTGCCCAGGGGTATTTTCACATCCAATCCTTTCAGATTGTGCTGACGGGCATTGCGGATGAGCAGGTATTGCCCGTTTCTGGCTTCTCTGGCCTTACATGGGATGCCTTTGGCCCTTCTTTCCTCCAAGGCCCTAACCGTGAGGGATATTTCCTTGTCTTTCAACTGTTCCCAGGTGCCCTGGGCCAATATCTCTCCACCATACCTGCCTGCTCCAGGGCCCAGATCCACTATCCAGTCCGCTTCCCGGATGGTGTCCTCATCGTGTTCCACCAATATGACGGTGTTGCCCCGGTCTCGAAGTTGCCTCAAACTCTCGGCCAGAAGCGCATGGTCTCTGGGGTGGAGCCCTATGGTGGGTTCATCCAGCACATAGCACACCCCCCTTAGGTTTGAGCCCAACTGGGCCGCCAGCCTGATCCTCTGCGCCTCGCCTCCGGAGAGGGTCTCAGCCGAGCGGTCCAGCCTCAAGTATCCCACACCCAGGCGAAGCAGAGTCTCAAGCCTGGTGCTTATCTCCCTGACCAGAGGATCAGCCACCTGTTGCGCGGCTTCCCTGAAGCGTACCTCCTTCCAAAAACGGTAAGCCTCAAGGATGCTCATGGAGACCATCTCCCCTATGCTCAGACCAAGCACCTTCACAGCCCTGGCGCTGGTGGTGAGGCGCTCTCCACCACATTGTGGACATATGCGCTTTCCCAGCTCCTCCAAGACCCCCAGGCCATCGCAGCTCGGACATGCCCCCATGGGGCTATTGAAAGAGAAGTGGCGGGGGTCCAACTCACCGAACCCCTTGAGGCACCTGGGGCACTGGCGCCGGTTGCTAAATGTCTCCTGAAGACCCCCCTGGGGAAGCACCATGATGGTTCCTTCCCCATAGCCCATGGCGGTCTCCACCAAGTTCTGAAGCCCCGAGAGGTCTCTTGGATCTACCAGCAGATTCTGGGCCACCACCCATTCTATCCAGTGTTCCTTGTAACGATCCAACTGGGGTACTGATGGGCCAGGGTAGATCCTCCCATCCACCCTAACCGCGGGAAGCCCCAACCTGTAGGCCTGAAGAATCGTGGATTTGTGAGTGCCTTTCCTGCCCACTATACGTGGAGCCAAGAGGCATATCTGCTTGCCCTTGAACCTTTGCAACATGGCTTCCATAACCGAGGCCAGCCTTCCGGTGGAAATGGGAATGTTGCAGGAGGGACAGTATTGCACCCCCAGCCTGGCAAAAAGGAGCCTCATGAAGTGATAGATCTCGGTTAGGGTGGCCACGGTGGATCTTCGGCCTGCTTTGGCAGTTCTTTGCTCTATGGCCACCGTGGGGGGAATCCCGGCCACCAGGTCCACGTCAGGACGATCCATGACCTTGAGATATTGGCGCACATAAGCTGGAAGGCTTTCCAAATAGCGCCTTTGGCCCTCATTGAAAAGGATGTCAAAGGCAAGAGTGGACTTGCCAGAGCCTGAGACTCCGGTTATCACCACTATCTTGTCCCTGGGAATGTCCAAGGAGATCTCCTTGAGGTTGTGCTCTCTGGCTCCCCGCACTTGGATGGCATTGTCAAGCGGCCAGGCGGGCTCCTGTTGCCAGTGGCTGAGAGGCTCCGTAACAACCGTGGTGCTAAACCGGGAGGGTCCTTCCAGAACCGCTTTGAGGTATCTGCCTGTATGGGACTGGGTGCATTGGGCTATGGCCTCCGGAGGACCCTGGGCAACTATGTATCCACCTGCATCGCCCCCCTCAGGCCCCAGGTCTATTACGTGGTCCGCTGATTTTATTACATCCAGGTGGTGCTCCACGACCACCACCGTGTGGCCCATTTCCACAAGTTCCTGTAAGACCTCCAGGAGTTTTTGCACATCCTGGAGGTGGAGGCCGGTTGTGGGTTCATCCAGAAGAAAAAGAGTGCTGGGCTGCCAGGGTGTAAGAAATCTGGCCAGGCGAAGCCTCTGGGCCTCACCTCCCGAAAGGGTGCTCAGAGGCTGGCCCAGGGTGAGGTAACCTAAACCCATCTTGCGTAAGGGCTCCAAGGCGTTTACCACTTGTTTCTCTTTCCAAAACAGCTCGCAGGCTTCCTCCACTGTGCTCTCCAGCACGTCGGCTATGGACTTTCCGTTCCAAAGAACATCCAGTACAGGTCCCAGGAACCTTCGGCCCTGGCAGTCGGGACACTTAAGCAAAACATCCGATAAGAACTGCATCTCCACCCTTTGAAATCCCTCGCCTTTGCAGCTCTCACAACGCCCCCCAGGCACATTGAAAGAGAACATCCCTGGACCCCAGCCTCTGGTGCGGGCCAGAGGTACCATAGCAAAACACTTTCTTATGTGCTCCCACGCCCGACTGTAAGTAGCAGGATTGGCCCTTGTGGTGCGGCCCAAACCGCTTTGGTCTACCAACTCAACCCTGTCTATCCATTGAGCTCCATCCAGGCCCCCATGGCGTCCAGGTCTCTCCCCTGGAATGTTCTTGGCCCTTAGCAGAGCCCTGTAAAGTACGTCCAAGAGAAGGGTGCTTTTTCCTGAGCCCGAAGGGCCGGTGATGCATACCAAAGCCTGCAAGGGAATCTTCACGTCTATTGCCTTGAGATTGTTCTCCGTAACTTCCCTCAGGAGTAGGTACCTTTCTGGGGGAGGATTTCTTCTCCTGGATGGAACCGGTATGCTTCTTCTTCCAGTGAGATAAAAGGCCGTAGGGGAATCCTCTGCCTGACCCAGAGCAGAAGGGGGGCCGCAATAGAGCAGTCTTCCGCCTCTGGCCCCAGCCCCAGGGCCCAGGTCCAGGACCAGATCCGCACTGTTTATCAAGGAGGGATCGTGTTCTACCACCACAGCGGTGTTCCCCTGTTGCACTAGACGTCTGATGGCCTTGGCAAGGCGTTCTGTGTCCCTGGGGTGAAGCCCTATGCTGGGCTCGTCCAGTACAAAGAGGGTGTTGACCAGTCTGGAGCCCAGGGCCCTTGTAAGAAGAACCCTTTCCACCTCCCCCCCAGAGAGGCTCCGGGAGGACCTGTCCAGGGTCAGGTAGCCCAGACCTACTGCCTGAAGGTAACCCAGGCGGGCTTTGATCTCTGAGATCAACATCTGGGAAACCGCATGAAGGCTTGTGTTGTTCTCCATTTCTCTGAAGAATTCAATGGCCGCATCCACGGACATGGAGCAGATCTGTGGGAGGGTCTTGCCAAGGATTCGCCATTGGAGGGCCTCTGGCCTCAACCTAGCCCCATTACAGTCCGGACATGGCACATAAGCTCTGAAACGGGAGAGAAAGACCCTCACATGCATGCGGTAGCTCTTTTCTTCCAGCCACTTGAAAAAGCCTCTGACTCCGTAGTAACCATCAGTTCCCTCCATGATGGCCTTACGAGCCTGTTCTGGTAACTTTTTCCATGGCACATCCAGCGGAATCTTATGTGCGCGGCAGAATGCAAGCAGATCCTGGAACTCGTGGCGGGCAGCCGGCATGGAAAAAGGCTTTATGGCACCCTGCTTTATGGTTAGCCAGGGTTGCGGTACCACTAGTTCCGGATCTATGTCAATGACCCTTCCAAAACCCTTACATGTGGGGCACGCTCCCACCGGGCTGTTGAAAGAGAAGAGATTGGGCACTGGCTCTTTGACCTCAGAGGAGCAGGTAGAACATTTCCACTGGTTGCTGAGGCGAAGCATTCTGCGGTCTGGCAGAAAGGCTGCTGCCCAACCTTTACCGTAACGAAAGGCTGTCTCCAAAGAATCTATGAACCTGCCCCTGTCTGAGGAGGAGGCTGGGAAACGGTCCACCACCACATGGATTTCGGACTCATGGAAGGTGGGCTCCCATTGCTCTACTGGCAGGATCTCTCCATTGCTGAAAACCCTCAGAAAACCCATGCGAAGGAGTCCCATCCTCAGTCCCTGAGGATCCCGTTCCATTACCTGCAGTGGAAACATGATCAGCCAAGAACCTTCATGGGGCCATGTCTTGGACTCCTCCCAAAGGCTATCCGGGCTGTTCCTACGGATCTCGACCCCGCAATGGAAGCATATGGGCGAAGCCATCCTGGCAAAGAGGAGCTTGAGAAAGTCGGTCAGTTCAGTCATGGTGCCCACCGTTGAGCGGGAAGTGCGCACAGGATGGCTTCCCTCTATGGCCAGGGCAGGAGGGATGCCTGTGACCTCGTCCACAAGAGGCCTGTCCATTCTTTCCAGGAATTGGCGGGCATAGGGCGAGAAGGTCTCCACATATCTTCTCTGGCCTTCTGCATAGAGAACATCCATGGCTAGGGTTGATTTCCCAGAGCCCGATACGCCTGTAACCGTGATCCATCTGCCTGTGGGAATCTTCAGATCAAGTCCCTTGAGATTGTGCTGGCGAACATTGACCAGCCTTATGACTTGGGTGTGCTCAGAGTCCACCTGTTCTCCTCCAGGGCTCGTTGAATCTCTGGCCCCATATTATTCAGGGGCTTTCAAAAGGGCGTGGACCAGTGATCCTGGTCTGAAAGGCCTGCTCCATCCATTTTAACATCAGAGCCATGGGTGTTGGGGGGGTGACCAGGCTGGGCTGGGCAAGCAGAGGAAGCTGTAGGTAGGGCCGCTCAAGGTGGCACACAGAGGGGCCTTTTGAGATAGGAGGCAGGATCTGTATTTTTTTTGGGGTTTTCTCCATAATAGACATTTCCAGTGGCTGGTGAGGGCTTATGAAAGCTACATGAGGAGGGTACAGATGGCTGAGGTGGAACTTCCCAATCCAGAGGAGATGGAAGAGATCAAGGAGAAAAGCTTCACAAGAAAAGTGGCCATGACAACTGCCATTTATGCTGTGATCCTGGCCATAACATCTTTGGGCGGCAACAATGCAATGAAGGAGATGCTTTTGGCACAACAGCAGGCCTCAGACCAGTGGGCTTACTATCAGGCCAAGGTGATCAGGGAGCATCTTTATAGGGTGGAGAAGATGCGCCTGGAGGCAGGTCTACTGGAGCGAGGCCAATCGGTGAGCGATGAGGTCAAAAAACACTACGAGGAGCTCCGAAAGAAGATGGAGGCTGAGGAGAAGAGATATAATGCCGAAAAAAAGGAAATCGAGGCAGAAGCCAGAAAACTTGAGCACGAGAGGGACGTAAACAGGGACAAGGACCCTTATTTTGACTACGCCGAGGTGCTCCTTCAGATAGCCATAGTCATGGCCACGGTGGCCATATTGGCCACTTCTGCCCCCATGTACTTCTTCTCCATCATTTTGGCCTGTCTGGGAGCTATCCTAAGCCTAAACGGTTTCTTGTTGCTGGTTAGAATTCCCTTTCTTCATGGCTGAGGGAGTCGTTCTTTCCCCGGCCTTGTCCTGGCTTGAGAGACCAAAAGGGAAACAGAATGGCCCCAGGATTTCAGGGAGCTAAACTCCAGCCCCCTGGAGTCCTGCGGGCGCAAAATCTGCGCGCCAGATCCACGGGATGGCGCGTGCCCTCTATGTCCACCTCCACCGTGAAGCAATGGTCCGAGCGATGGAAGCGATAAGAGCCTCTGGGGAACTCCACACGGTTGGCCCCTGGCCTCAGCAGGACCCCTAGTGCCTCAGCCACGATTTCATCCCTGTCCAGAATCAAGATCCGCACATGGCCTGATATTGCCGAGCGGTTGAAGATGGTAACAGAGAATCTGGGTCTTTCTCCAGAAGTTATGGGATCCGGCCGCATGTCCAGATCAGTTACCCGCAGATCTCCTGGGAAAAGCCTCGGGGGTGGGCTGGGGGGAGGAGGAGGGTAGTAATATGTCTCTGCCACGCAGGCAGCAGTGCTAAGAGCAAGAAGAAAAAGGCAAAAGAGTCTGCTTCCCGATGTAAAGATGGCTTTCATGCTCTCCTCCATTGAGCACCTTATTCCCAATGAGCCTTGGCAACACATGCTCTTGAAGATCTGATGGCTCCAACAAGAATAGCTTGCTCCAGAGAGGGTTTCAAGAAAATTTATTGGCCCGCAGGAATGGTGACTTCTTCACAGATGGATACCAAAGAGGCTATGATTGAGATGGGAAGCCATGGTAGAGATTCTCTCATGTGAACTTTCTAAGGCCATCCAGCTGGTAGGGTTCGTAGAAAAGGATACAAGGCTTGTACCTGTCAGAGTCCTTTTTGCCCTGAGCCAAGATGGAGCTTGGGGAGATTTCACCCTAAGAGGGCTTTGGCTGACATGTGCCAACACGGTGCCACTGGAAGCACTGGAGGATCTGGTCTCAGAGTGTCTCCCAGGTTCCTGGAAAAAGATCCCCCCTGTTGGGACAGGCAAGTGTGCTTTGTGCGGCAGGCCAGGTCAACGGCAAATAGTCACCAGCCAAGGAAGGAATGTCTGCTGGGAGCACTTGGGCTGTCTGTGGGAGGAAATTCTGGTGACTCAGGCAGCCAGAGGAAGCATCTCGGGGAATTGTGCCAAATGTGGCCTGGCCGGAGTTGTTCTCTGGGGGGAGAAGGGTCATTGCACAAGATGCATGGTGGAAGATCTAAGGGGATTTTCCCAAGTGACCCAATGGGTACTGCTAGGGGGGTCTCCCATGCCTGCCCGTGGGCAAAAAGAGCTGGTGGCTTTCCTGGAGGCCTGGAGGAGGGTGGGGGCTTGCCCCCGCTGTGGATCCAGGGCCATAAGGGTTCGCAGGCTGGTCATGGATTTTCCCAGGGCAAAGGGCCCCCTTTACCCTCTTTGGGATCTCACAAGGGAGGACATGAAGCCAGAGAGAATGCTGCTAAGGGACAGACAACTGCGCCTCTTCACTGAAGGCCTGATGCGTGCCACGGTGGAGTGTGCCCAGTGCGGATACATGGATCTGGAGTATCCAGGGCTGGAGTCTTTTGATGAGGGAGAGTTCTTTTTTCCCTTATTCTGAAAAAGTGTGAGAAATGGCACCGCACCAAGAGTACAGAGGCGGCAACCCCCAAGAATCGGTGGTGGAGCCCAGGAAGGGCAAAAGCGAGAAGGATGTGCCGCCGGGGATCATAATGAGCTTTACACCCCCGGATCTTAGGCTCATATTGAAGCAGCTTGGGGCTTCCAAGACTCCTTCCAGGAAACTGGACTTCTGGAGACTTTGGGTGTGTAGGACCAAAAGCCCTACCCTAGGGGTGGCTGGCCCTGCCTTTGGTGCTCCCGCGGCGGTGGTGCTCCTGGAGAGACTGCTGGCCATGGGGGCCAAGGCCATAGTGGGAGTGGGCTCTTGCGGTTCGCTGCAGAGTTGGCTTCAGGTGGGATCCGTGGTGTTACCTGACAGTGCACTGGTGGAAGAGGGGACCTCACCCCACTACCTGGCCAGCCATGTGAAGACCAGACCCCATCAGGAGTTGTTCAGGCTGCTAAAGGAAAGCTTGGAAGAAGTGGAATTGAAGCCGCGAGCTGGCCGCATTTGGACAACAGATGCAATTTTCCGGGAGACCAGGGAAAAGGTTTTGTTGTATCAGAGGGAAGGGGTCCTGGCAGTGGACATGGAGAGTTCTGCCCTCATGAGTGCTGCCAGTTTTCGAAGGGTGCCATTTGCCTCGGTAATGGTGGTGAGCGATGAACTTGGCACACTGAGGTGGCACAGGGGTTTCAAGAAAGCTGAGTTCCAAGAGAAATTGGGCCAGGCAGCCCTTGCCGCAGCAAGGTGCCTGGAGAGATGGTTGGCAGTGAATCTGAGGGAACAGGCTCAGGTTGATTTGTAGCTGTGGGGGGATACAATAATTTTATGTACCTGGCATGCCACGAGAGGAGATGGCCATGAGTGAGCAGCAACAGAAGCAGAAGATCCTCTATATTGCCACCCACGGCCCAGGGGATCCAGAGCGGGCCACCTTGCCCTTTGTGCTGGCCAATGCTGCTTTGGCCATGGGAGTCGAAGCAGTGGTTGCCTTGCAGGGAGATGCTGTTTGGCTTGGGGTAAAGGGCACGGCTTCGCATGTTTTTGCAGGAGGTTTACCGCCTTTGGGTGAGCTGATGGAGGGGTTCCTGGAACTGGGTGGAAGGCTCCTGATCTGTTCTCCTTGCATCCAACACCGGAAAATGCAGCCCCAGATGCTCTTACCCCAGGCAGAGATAGTGGCTGCGGCAACCCTCACCAACGAGATCCTGACAGCCAAGGCTGTCTTAAACTACTGATGTAAGACAAAGAAATTACAACAAGTTGCACTTTCCTTGGATTACAAAGAAGCCATGGGGAGACGTATCGTGGAACCTCACAAGAAACTGGACTGCAGGGGCATGGCATGCCCCATGCCCATAGTGAAACTCAGTAAAGCCATCAAAGAGATGTCCCAGGGGGAGATTCTAGCCGTGAGCGCCGATGACCCTGGGTTCGAAGCAGATGTAAGAGCCTGGTGCGAAACCACAGGCAATGAACTAAAGAGCCTGGAGTCTGACGGAGAAGTACGCACGGCTTACATAGTCAAATCCTAGCAAGTCCTGCCCCATAGGGTGCATGGGATCCATGACACTTCAAGGCAAGTGTGTTTCTCCAGGGAAGAACAAGGTCTTTGTCTTGTTGTCCGGGCAAGTTCATCCAAGTAACGACTCATGCCATGGAGGATGCCGGGGATGTGGGATCAGATTCTGGTCCTACTCATTTGCCTAGCATGGCCGGAGGGTGGGATTTGCGGGGAGGTCTTAGCATGTCTGAGCACAGACGCATGTCTTTGATTTTGTTTTCAGGAGAGATGGACAAGACACTGGCTGCCCTTGTACTGGCTACCGGAGCTGCCAGCATGGGTTACCGGGTGACCGTCTTCTGTACATTTTGGGGTTTGAACCTCATAAAGAAATCAGAGGCCAAGGCTCATGGGGGGATGCTGGAGCGCATGATGGCTGTGCTGAATAAGGGAGGTGTGGAAAACCTGCCTCTTTCCAGGATGAACATGCTGGGGGTGGGTCCCAGATTGCTCAAGAAGATGATGAAGGGCAAGAATGTGGCAAGCCTCAAGGAACTACTAGATACAGCCCTGGAGCTGGGGGTTCAATTCGTGGCCTGCCAGATGTCCATGGATGTGATGGGACTTACCAAAGAGGATCTGGCAGTGCCTTGTGAACTGGGGGGTGTGGCCACTTTCTTGAACGAGGCTGGCAAGTCTCAGATCAATCTCTTTGTCTGAGGCCCTGAGAGGGGCCTTGCAGGAGCATGGGAGCTCTCCAATGAAGATAGGTATCATGGTGCGAAGCGGTCCTTATGCCCAGCAAAACATAGATACGGCTTTGAACCTCTTGAACAAGGCCTTGGACATGGGACATCAGGTGGCTCTTTTTCTCTTTGAGGATGGAGTCATAAATGCCCATGCCCTGATGAGACCCACTGGGGACAGAAACATAGGACAACAGGTTGGCGAGCTGGTTTCAAGGGGGGCCGAGGTGGCAGTTTGCGGGCAGTGTGCCAATTACAGGGGATTGCAAAAAGAGCAACTGGTACCAGGGGTGAAAAGGGCAGGAATGGGACAACTGGGACAGATGGTGGCCACCTGTGACAGGTTCTTCTCCTTGGGACCATGAAGGGGAAAAATCAATGAAAGAAGCAGTGGTTTTGATTCGAAAAGGGCCTTATGGGGAGGCATCTGCCGCAGAGGGTTTCAGAGTGGTGATGACCCTTCCGGCAATGGGTATCAGTACTACGGTGGTTGCATTGGAGGATGGGGTTTTTTGCTTGCTTAGAGGCGGGGATGGAAGGCGTGTGGGATGGAGAGATAGCCTTTACGAGGCCTTTGCCCAGTGTTCGGATTATGATGCCAGGCTCTTGGTGCACACGCCATCTCTGGTGGAGAGGGGAATAGAAAAGCAGGATCTGGTGGCTTGCGACGGTTGGCTTGAAGAAGAAGGGCTTAGAGAATTATTGAGAAGGGCCTCTGTGCTTCTGGCCTTTTGAGGAAAGGAGTTTTTGTGGAGACTCTTTTTATTTTCAGCAAGTCGCCATGGGCCAGGAGGGACATGGAGTTTTGGCTTCCAAGGGTGGGGGAGCAGGATCAGGTGCTTCTCATTCAGGATGCTGTTTTGGCCTTAAGTGGTGAGTCATCTTCTCTTCTGGCAAGTCTTCCCCCCTTGCAGGGACGGCTTTGGGCCCTGGAGGCGGATCTGGCCGCAAGGGGAATTCGGGCCGGAGGGGCTCAAGCAGTGGACTATGGAGGGGCTGTGGAACTGATTTTGAAGGCCAAGCGGGTCCTGGCTCTTTGATGTCACAGACTGGGAACTTGTTTTCTGGTGTGGCTTGAAGGATGTGAGCCCGGGATGTGTGGGCTCCAGATCTTAACAGGTTTTGAGAAGTGTTTCCCCCAAGACCCCATTGATGGCATGAAAAGACCCAAGAGCTTCTGGCCGGGCAGCCGGAAGATATACCCCGCAAAATAAAATTTTGCTGTTGAGAAAAAAAGAGATTGACAGGGCAATCTTGTTTTATTAATCTAAATACCATAGGGGGGTATGGTATGGAAAGAGATAGAAAAGAGATCCTCTTGAGGCTCAAACGGATAGAGGGACAGGTGAGGGGCCTTGCAGGCATGATAGAGAGGAAAGCCCCTTGCCTGGACGTATTGACCCAGGTAGGCGCCGTCACAGCAGCCATGAAAAAGGTGGGGGCAGTTGTGCTACAGGCTTACCTGGAGGAGTGTTTGGCAGGAGAGAGCTCAGCCAAGGGGGAAACAAAGGAGAACCTTAGAGAATTTCAAAGGGCTGTCTCCCGCTACATCAACTGGGCCTGAAGCTGAAGGAAATCTTAATCTCAGCTGTCTGGGCCATGCTCAGGGAGGGGGAAAATGAAGTCCGAAAAAGGGGGTATGAGTAGAAGGGTTTTTCTGAAAAGCGGTACTGTTGCAGCCGCAACGGGACTCGCCGTTACTGCGGGAATCCCTGGCTCAGCAAGGGCGGCTCGAGCCGGTGGGTTTGCCACCCTCATAGATCTTAGCCTTTGTGATGGTTGCAAGGGGGAGGTGATTCCCAGGTGTGTGGAGGCCTGCAGGAAAAAGAACAGTTCACGCTTTCCAGAGCCACGCAAGCCCATAAAGGATCTCTGGCCTCAGAAGACCCATGATGACTGGTCAGACAAGAGGGATGTCATAGACACTCTGACGCCTTACAACTGGATAACGGTTCAGAGGATAGAGGTGGATGGAAAAGAGATCTTCATACCTCGAAGGTGCATGCATTGTGACAATCCTCCTTGTGCCAATCTGTGCCCCTTTGGGGCGTTGAACAAGTTCCAGGACGGCTCGGTGGTCATCAATCCAGGTATTTGCCTCGGGGGGGCCAAGTGCAAGGCTGTTTGCCCATGGCAGATCCCCCAGAGGCAAAGCGGTGTCGGGCTTTACCTGAAGCTTCAGCCCATGCCCGCAGGAGGCGGAGTCATGTATAAATGTGACATGTGCCACGACATCATAAGCAAGGGCCAATTGCCTGCCTGTGTGGAGGCCTGTCGGAGTCGGAATCCACGGCGAGCGCCCCTTGCTTTTGGCCCCCGGGAGCAGATCCTGGAAATGGCTCACAAGAGAGCCCGTGAGATACAAGGCACGATTTACGGGGAAAAGGAAAATGGTGGTACAGCCACCATATACGTAAGCAGCAGAGCATTCGAGAAAATAAACCAGGCCATCCTTGCCTCCAAGAAAGGCCCTCATATGGGACCTGTTGAGGCCAGGCTGAAGGAGGTGAACCGATGGTCCAAGGGATTTCTCTGGGGGCCTTTGGCTGCAGGTCTGGGAGCAGTGGCCCTGATGATCCACCAAAGGGTAAAGGGCAAAAGGGAGGATTGAGAGATGAGTGAGAAAAACAAGAACGTCTCCCTAGTAAAAAGACATTCCAGGGTGGAGCTGGCCGAACATTGGCTGATGGCTCTCTCAGGCCTGGTTCTGATCTTTTCAGGTTTTGGGGAGCTTCCCATGTACAAGAGATACATGCTCACACAGCTACCGCTCTTGGGTTGGGCAGGGGATTTCCATATCCAGCTCAAGATCCATTATGTGGCCGCCATTGTTTTTGTGAGCGTGCTGCTTTTCCATTTTCTTTACCACGGAATGATGGGCCACTGGGGATTGATCCCACGAAAGGGGGATTTGGGCGGCTCCATCCGAACCATTCTGGCCATGTTGGGGAAGGGCAGGGAGCCCGAGGCAGACAAATTCTTGCCCGAGCAACGGCTTGCCTATGCTTATATGGTGGTCGTAGGGGTTGTCTTGGCCATAACCGGCCTCATCAAGGTGTTAAAGAATCTGGAGACCGTTTTTCTCCCTCCGGGCCTTGTCACGGGAGTCACCCTGGTGCACACGTTTGGGACCATCTTTTTTCTATTGGGCGTCATGGCGCATTTGGGAGCTCTCCTTATCAAGGCCAACCGTCCCCTTCTGAGGGCCATATTCACGGCAAAGGTAGATCTAAATTATGCCAAACAACGCCATACCATCTGGTGGGAGAGGGAACTCAGGAGCCAAGGGGTTTCTGGAATTGAGGAGCCGAACTCCGGAGGGGACCAAGCTCAAGATGCAACCTGTGGTGCCTCTGGTACAGTCCTGCCCGGGCCAGCAACTCCTGATGGGTGCCCTGCTCAACTATCTTTCCCCGATGCAGCACCAGGATACAATGGGCCTCCTGGACGGTCGAAAGCCGGTGAGCTATGAGCAGACAGGTCCTGCCCTGGGCCAGGAGGCCCAGGGCTCTCTGCAGCATGAGTTCGGTGGAGGGATCCACGCTGGATGTAGCCTCATCCAGCACGAGTATCCTTGGATCGTAAAGCACAGCCCTGAGAAAAGCTATGAGCTGTCTCTGACCAAGAGAGAGATTTTGCCCCCTCTCCTGTATCTCCATCTGATAGCCTCCGGGGAGGGACTGGATCCAATCATCCAGTCCCATGTGTCGTGCAACCTCTTCTATGCGTTCCAAAGAAATGTCTTTGTTCCAGAGGCGCAGGTTCTCCAGCAGAGGGCCTCTGAACAGAAACACCTCCTGGGGAATTACACCCACGTGTCTTCTTAGCGCCTTCAAGGGCCATTTTCGAATTTCCAGCCCGTCCACCAGGATCTCCCCGGCCTGCGGATCATAGGATCGGTTGAAGAGCCCTATGAGGGAACTCTTTCCCGCTCCTGTGGCCCCCACTATGGCCAGAGTCTGTCCATGGGGCACCGTGAAACTGACCCCACGAAGTACCCACTGCTGTGGCATGTAAGAGAACCAAAGATCCCTGACCACTATTTCCCCTCGAAGAGAGCCGGGAATTCTCGGATTTTCAGGGGAACGGACATGGGATGGGGTGTCCAAGAGGGCAAAGACCCTCTCTGAGGAAGCCATGGCTGCCTGGAGCAGATTGTACTTCTCGGCCAGATCTCTAATGGGCTGAAAAAATCTTCTCATGTATTGGATGAAGGCCACCAGCACTCCTGGCAACATCTGCTCTTGTACCACCCTGCCGCCCCCGTACCAGAGGATCAGTCCCAGGGCTACGGCTGCCATGACCTCCACAAAAGGGAAGAAAATAGAGCTGTAGCGTATGGCCCGAAGATGCTGCTGCCTGGTCTGACTGTTGAGTGCGTCAAAGGTCTCCTGATTCTTTTGTTGCCTTGCGAAGAGCTGGACAGTTACCATTCCGTTGAGACTTTCCTGGAGAAAACCGTTTAGCTGTGCCACCTTGCGCCTCAGCTGCCGGTATGCGTCACGAGCCCTTGATCTGTAAAGGGCTGTGGCTAAAGCAAGGGGAGGTGCCACGCAGAGGGTGACCAGGGCCAGCCTCCAATCCAGCCAAAGCAAGGCAGCGGCTATGGCCAGGAGGCTAACCAAATCTCCGAATATGACCACTACCCCCTGGGTAAAAAGTTCCTGGATGACCTCCACATCCTGAACAGCCCTGCTGAGAAGTCTTCCAACAGCCGTTCGGTCATAGAAGCTTTGGGGCAGTTCCAAGAGCTTCTCCAGGATCTGAATCCTGAGGCGAAAGACCGCCTTCTGTCCTGTGAGTTGCAGTAAAAAAGCCCTGAGGTACTGCGTCAAGGCTCCAGCTGCCAAGGCTGCCAAGTATATCAATGCCACACGGGTCAACCCGGCAATATCCCCTCGGGCTATGTGCTCGTCGATGGCCACCTTTGTGAGATAAGGTCCCACCACGCTCAAAAAGCTGTCCATTACCAATATTCCCAAAGAAATCAGAACCAGGCCAGCGTGCGGTCGCAGGTACAAAAGAAGGCGCGCAGCCAGTCGTGAATCGTATTGCCTTGCCTCCATCTCCTCTTCTGTAAGGGTTTCTGACATGGCCTTGCTTCTCATGTGGCAATATCCTCCGGCCAGGCTTCCAGCTCCTGGAGGATCCTCTGTTGGCGGGCCAAATCCGTCAAATAGCCCCCCTTTTCCACCAGCTCAACGGGCGAGCCCTGCTCGTAGATGCGCCCATGGACCAGGACGATCACCCATTGGGCTTTCATAAGAGTGGAAAGCCTGTGGGAAACAAAGACTTTGGTCATTTGCGGGAAGCACTTGAGAAGATTCTCCAGTATTCTGGCCTCTGTCTCAGAATCCAGGTGAGCAAATGCATCATCCAAAAGCAAAACCATGGGCTTAGCGGCCAAGGCCCTGGCCAGAGCCACCCTTTGTCTTTGCCCTCCTGAGAGCATTACCCCCCGCTGCCCCACCAGCGTGTCCCATCCTTGGGGAAGTGTATTAACATCTTTTTCCAGACAAACCAGCCTGGCCAGTTTATCCAGCATGCCCGGGTCCTCCACGGGCTTGCCCATCCATACGTTGGAGCCCAAGGATTCAGAAAAAAGAAAAGGCTCCTGCTCAACAAGCACAACTTTTTTTCTGAGATCTTCCAGGCACAAATCCCTCAGGTCCAGCCCGTCTATCAAGACCCTTCCCTCAGTGGGATCCTGCAGGCGTGGCAGGAGTTCCAGGAGGGTGGTTTTCCCGCTGCCCACAGGCCCTGTGATTCCAACATTCACTCCAGCCCGCAGCCTCAGGTCGATCCCCTGCAAGGCCCATGCATCTGAGCCTGGATAACGAACGCTTACCTTCTCCAGGGATATTTCCCGGATGGTATTCTGCATGGGAAGCGGCCTGGCAGGGCTGGCTATAGCAGGACGGGCATCCAGCACCTCTGCTATTCTCTGAAGGGAAGCCCTGGCTCTTTGTAACAGGTTCACCATGAAGCCCAAAGACATCATGGGCCATGAGAGCATGAGCAGATAGGAGTTGAAGGCCACGAAACTTCCCAGGCTGAGCTTTTCTGCGGCCACCTTGCTGCCACCGACCCCCAGCACTATGACAAATGCCGCACCGGCCAAAAAGCCCAGCAAACCGTAGAAGATCCCTCTCAAACGGGCAAGCTCCAACTGTCTGCCCAGGTATTCCAGGCAGGAGTTCCTGTAGTGCAAACCCTTGGCCTCTTCCATGGTGTAAGACTGAATCACCCGTATGCCGCTGAGGATCTCCTGCACCTGTTGTGTAAGTTCTGCCAGCTGGGCCTGTACCTTCAAAGAGCTGGCCTTGACACGCCTTCCAAAGTACATGAAAGAGAGGGAAAGAAGCGGAAGAGGCAGCAAGGCTGCAAGGGTGAGCCCAGGATCTATCCAGGCCATGAGCGCAACACAGGAGAAAATGGTCAGGGAGCTGTCCACCACCAACAGTCCCACAAAGGCTATGAGCTCTTGGATTGCCACCAGATCATTGGTGCATCTGGACATGATGTCCCCTACGGAACGCTCTAGGTAAAAAGCCCTCTCCAGCCTTTGTAGCGAGCTGAAAAGCTCCTTTCGCAATCTGTACTCCACGTGGCGGGCTACCCCGAACAAGGAGGTTCTCCAGGCATAGCGAAAGCAGGCCTGGACAAAGGCCACAAGCACTATGAGCCCTCCATATCCAAGGAGTTGCCCGCTTGTGGAAGCCTTGCCCAGCCCGTCTATGGCCTCCTTCAAGATCCAGGGCCCCACCAAAGCCAGCCCATCTGCAGCAGCAAGACACCCCAGTCCCCACAATATCCATCTGAGGTGCTCCCTGACGTAAGGTATGATTCGCCTCAGTCCTCTGGCCTGGGGCTGGATCAAAAAGCTGGAGTTCATTTTCCTTTACCGACTTGCCCTGGAATCAACTCAAAAAATTACCGGGTGTAATGCACAGAGATTCTCTTGCTAAGACAAAGGCTTAGTGAAAAAGTTCTGCCAAAGATCTGCCCGGGATCCCCTCAGCATTCTGCACCCGGTACAGTCAACACCGCATCCGTGGCGCCGTGCACACGACTGGATTGTTCCCTTGCAGTAATCAGAATATCAGCTAGCTTCATCCTTCCTTCTGAATCCCTGAAAAAGAAAGGGCAAAGCCTCACATAGCCTTCCATGGTGCGCATGGTACCTGAGGATGGATCCAGGTATTTCCATTCCCAGGGCCTTGAATCCACTTCCTTTTGTATGACCCAGTCACCTTCAGCCTTGGCCTTGAGACATGCTGCTTGCCACTGCCTTGAGCTTAACTGCCGGCCGTGGAAAAGAGCCCTGCTCTCATAGGATCTACCCTTCTTGAGATAATAGGTCCTCTGGGAGGTGGGCAGGTTCAACATGGGGGATATGCTTTTCGGTGTGGCCCTCCAGGTGGCAGGGATATAAGTGCGAAGCATTTGGATCTGCCTGGAGTCCATAAAGTTTCCCAAATGCTCTCCTGCCTCGGGATGGTGCACGAGGGCCAAGACTCTCTTATCCTCCAGCACATCCTTCCAGGGATTCAAGAGCCTGATTTTGTTTTGCACCAGAGCTTCCAACACTATTGCTGCCTTTTCCCCCGAACTCCTGAAGACCCCTGGGCTTCGAAAAAGCCTGTGGATCAGGTTCACTTCTCTTCCATCGGGAAGCGCCAGGCCGCCCTGGGCAGTCCGGTTTAAGGCCAGAAGGGGGGCCACCACCAGGCCAACAGCGCTTAGATTTCTAGCCAGAAGCAGGTGCTCGTGTCTGTAGGCTGATCTCTTGGCTCCCAGCACTGCGGCCAGTCCAGATTCAGAGCCTTCAATGGCGAGCAGATTTCTTCTCAGGCAGTTCTCATACATGGGCAGGATCCCTGGCAGAGACCGGTGGGGGCCATAGGTTTGTCTTAGGGCATGAGTAATACCCAAACCTCCCATCACCACCTGGATTTCCAACACCCTGGGATGCTCTCCTTTTTCCATGGCCAGATCCAGTCTAATCATCTCCAGAGGTTTGCAACACTCCAGCTCCCAGATCATCTCTTCCTGTGGGCAGGCAGGAAATCCCAATTCCCGCCTCAAGAAGGCCGACTCTTTCAGGTGCTTCTCCAGCCCTCTCAGAAATGTCTCCAGGAGTGTGCCCATCTGTCTGATTTCATCCAGGAGAGAAACAGGGATCCTGGGAGCATCTGGTACCACTCGCCAGTTCACCCTACCCAGGGCCTTGAAGAAGGCCCCCTGTCTTATCAGTGACTCCCAGCGCTCACAGCTAAGAGCAGCCCATGGGTCCCTGGGGGCAGCAGTGGGCCTGGGAGCCTGCAGGGCTCTTTCCACCTCCTGCATGTCCCCATAGAGATAATTGGCTTTCCAGGATTCCATGTCCAACATCCAACCTCGTCTTACATCTTCTTCTGACCCAGCTCCCTGACAAAAAAGCAGCGATTGACCACAAGGAAGTGTCTTCCTATCATAGCAGCGAAAGACAGGCATATCACGGGCTTGCTGGGGAAGCGGGGGCAAAAATGCTAAGCTCCATGGAGCGGGTGATACAACTAAAGAAGATCCCTTTGTTTTCAGGCCTTCAGGCCAAAGAGCTGGCTGCCATAGGAGCCATAGTCAAGGAAAGGGCCTTTGCTGCCGGGGGGGTCATCATCCAAGAGGGTGCTCCAGGAGATTCTCTTTTTCTGGTCCTCAGGGGAAGGGTGAAGGTGATCAAGGCCATGGATTCTGCCAATCCAATACAGCTCGCTGAGATAGGCCCAGAGGAATGGTTCGGGGAGATGGCTCTGTTTGACCGCCAACCCAGATCGGCCTCTGTGGTGGCCTGCGAGGACACGCAGCTTTTGGAATTGGGCCGCTTCGAGTTCGAGGAGATCATGAGGGAGTTTCCGAGCATAGCCATCCACGCCTGCCAGGTCTTTACCCGACGTCTCAGAGAGCTCCAGGAAAAATTGGGGTGGCTCAAGGAGAAAAGCCCAAAGAACGGAAGTGTTCTTTTTTCTGTTCAAGCCAGCCAAGCCAAAGCTCCAGATTGATGAGGCTCCAAAGCAACCAATCCACAGGTCGTAGGCTCTTGCTCAAGCGGGCCTTGACCTCTTTTTCCAGATGCTTTTGAGAGTAGATGGGGCGCTTTGTTTCCAGCAGCATCTGCCTGTATTTCTCCAGGTTATAATCCCTGGAATCCCTTATCCATGTGCGAAGGGGAAATGGAAAACCAATCTTTTTCCTGTAGGCCAACTCCAATCCAAACCTCTGGGAACAGAGTTCCTTTAGGGGCTCCTTGCCTATGCCTCTGGGGTTCCTTGCTTCCCAGCCCAAAGATCTGGACCATACCAGGAACATCTCGTTAAGAAATGGCAGTTCAAGGCTGAGGCTGCGGGTCTGAGCCACCAACTCTGCTCTGGTAAGCAGCCTTTGCCCGACGGTTCGCACATGGTAGAGAACTGCTTTTTCCATCAGGTCATCTGGCTGCGGGCTTTCCAAACACTGCTTCCAAATCCCGCACCTGGGGCTCAGGTCCAGGGGCTGCTCCACCACCCGTTGAACCAAAAGAGGGTCGTTCAGGGTATGAGTCCTGCAATTGACAACTATGGGGGCTGTTTTCTCAAAATCATTGCCCAGCAGATATAGGGCCTCCCTCTCATGCTGGTAAAGTCCTCCCGAGAGCCAGCCATCTGCCCCTTCACCAGAGAAGATTCTCTTTACTCGAAGCCCTTGGGCAGCCTCACACAGGATCCACCAGATCACCTGGTTGGTGCTGGTGAGCGGCATTGCTGTTTTTTCAATGGCTTGCTGCCATGCCCTGGAAAAGCTCCAAGGGCTAAGCTCTATGGGCTCCCATGGAAGCTCAAGCTCCTGGACAACCTTCGAGGCGAAGGGGCCTTCATCATGGCGGTACCCCGGGCATGTGACAGTCATACAAGGGCAAGGAGTCCAAGAGTCCAATTCCTTAAGACCCCATGCCAGAAGGGCCGAGTCCACCCCTCCCGAAAGAAACAGACCCCTGCTAGCCCCAGACTCCCTCATGAGGCTCGTGCGGATAGCTGCCCACAGAGACTCCTTGGCCCCCCCTTTGGCCATGAGGGCCATCTCTTGGCAATGCTCCAGCCAGCCGGGCCAAAGGCTCAATGAACGTGTTTCACCCGAGAACAGATCTCCAAGCACAAGCTCCCCTGGAAGCAGCTCCCTAACTCCCTGGTACAGGGTATTGCCTGCAGCTACACTTTGAAAAACCATGTATTCTGGAACTCTTTTCCAGTCCGGCTCTGGCAAAAAAGGCATCAGATCCAGCAAAGAGGCAATGTCTTGCGCAAAGAAGAGCCCCTGTCTTGAAGCAAACCAAAAAAGGGGCTTTAACCCTTGAGGTGCCCTGGCCATGATCCAGGTGCCCTGGGACATGTCCAGCCAAACCAGCCTGAAGGGGCCCCAATTACCTTCAAGGAATCTCCATCCCTGCCTGGGAAGCTCATTCATGAGAGTCTGCACATCATCTGAGCATGGCCCCGAACTTTGGGCGGATTCCCTTTCTTGTGGTGCTCCCAGAGAGCCTTCCCAAGCCAGCAGCTGGGAGCCTCTTCTCCACACTGGTCCCAAAGAGATCCCATCTTGGGCAAACCAAGCCACCCATTGCAGGCTCTGGGGCTGGCTGCTCCCTTCTGGAGCCACCGCTTCAGGCCCCCTGGCTGGGGCCCTTTGATTATTTGCTTGCCCACCAAATGGTTGGTCTGCCCTGAGAATCCTGCCTCTCAAGCCCCAACCTCCATCAATGCCCTTTCCAATGCAACAAGGCCGGCCTCCAAGTCTTCCTCGGAAATGTTCAGGGGGGGCAGAAGTCTCAACACGTTTCTGTAGAGCCCACCTGAGAGAATAAGCACCCCCTTTTCTCTGCACCTTCTGACCACTTCTCTGGCCAGTTTGGGGGCAGGCACAGGCTGGTTTGTCTTCTCCACCAGCTCAAGACCCCACATGGCCCCAAGGGCTCTGATCTCCCCCAAAAAAGGCATTTTATCCATCCAGGCCTGAGCCCTTGCTTTGAACAGAGACTCCAGTCTAAGTGCCCTTTCTGGTATGGCCTCATCCGTGAGAATCTGCAAGAGGCAGTGGGCTGCTGCACAGGCCATGGGATTGCCCCCGAAAGTACTGCCGAAGCCGCTGGCCTGAACACTATCCATGAGTTCGGCTCTGCCCACCACCGCTGCCAGAGGAAGACCGCCTCCCAGAGCCTTGCCTACAATCAAAAGGTCTGGGTTAACACCTTGGTGTTGCACGCAAAAGAGTCTTCCAGTGCGGCCCAGTCCGGTTTGAATCTCATCAACCACAAGCAAGATCCCGTGCCTGGAGCAAATGGCAGCCAGCTGTGGCAGGAAGTCCTCTGGGGGCACAACCACCCCTCCTTCACCTTGCACAGGTTCCACAACCACAGCAGCCACATCCTCAGGAGGCCGCTCGAGCAGGAAGAAACGCTCCAGTGCGTTCAAACACTCCATGGAACAAGCCTTAGGGTCGTGTCCCAAGGAACATCTGTAGCAGTATGGGTATGGAATGTGATAAACCTCTGGAGCCATGGAGCCGTAACCTGTCCTGTAAGGCTTGGAACGGCTGGTCAGGGTGGCGGCCAAAAGGGTCCTTCCATGATAACCCCCGTCAAAAGCCACTATGGCGGTCTTGCCTGTGGCCGAGCGGGCCACCTTCACCGCCCACTCCACGGCTTCGGCTCCAGAGTTGCAAAGAAACACCTTAGTGCTGCCTTGCAAAGGCGCCAGTGCGCAGAGTTTCTTGGCCAGTTCCAGATAAGGTTCATGCATCATGATGTGGGCACACTGGTGAAGGAGCTTTTCTGCTTGGGCCTTTATTGACTGCAGGATCCGCTTCTCCCCATGTCCCAAGACCATGACACCCAGCCCGCTGGTAAGATCCAGAAACTCTCTCCCGTCAGAGGAAAACAGGTGGGTTCCGCTGGCACGAACAGCCAAACCAGGATGAAACGTATAAAGGCCTCTTGGGACTAATTCCACAGGCTTGGTGAGCTCTTCTTTTCCCCCCATATGGCCTCCTGTGTTGGAAATCATCCCCCTTTTCCTCCCATTCCAGCCAGGCTTTTCATAGGGGAGGATGATTCTGAAAAATGGCCCTGGAGCCTACAGTTTGAAAAGGCAATGACCCCCAAAGAGTCTCTGATCCTCTTTGCCTCTTCCAGAAATTCCTGGCAGTTCAAAAAAAAGGACTCCCCTTGGACCCCCTGGGGCCTTGGCAAGCCTCAGACCTCCACCATCAAGAAGCTCTCAGCTGATCCTGCGTGGGCATTGATGGGAATCCAGCTTCGGCCATCTAGGCCCACACGCACAAAGGCTGATTTGCCGAAGGGGCTCAAGACAAAAGGAAAAGCCCCCAAGCGTATCATATTCCCATCCCAGGCAACAAACTCCTTCCTGCAGAATCCAACTCTTCTTTGGGCCACCCACTTCCCTGGCTCCTCTTTGAGAATGCGAGGCACCTGCCTTCTTATGTCATCAGGGTCCAAGATCACATGTTTACCCCCATAAGAAGCCCTTTTCTTTAGCACAAAAGAATGACCCCTGAGGATGCTGCGGAAAAGATCAGGCTCTTGAGCCCTGATACGGTGTCCTAATATGAAGGTCTCGGGCAAGTATTCTCTGAGCTCTGGATTTTCCCTCCCAATGAGCTCTAGGATCCCCTTGTCCTGCAAGAAGGTAGAGCCCAAGGGATTCACCAGACACACCCTAGCCGCGCAGACAGACTCCCAAAGGAGCTTGGCTCCCAGGACCTCTGGCAAATCAAAACGGGAAGGCTCCTCCAGCCTGAGTCTCAGGCTTTGGGTGGAGAACTTGCGGAACACCAGGTGCACTGGCTCTCCCTTGAGAAGAAGTGCTTCGCCCTGTGTTTCCAGATCCTCCAGAGTGCCCACCCCAACCCGGTATCCTCTGTTGCGATAATGCTCGGCAATGCCTCTACACTCAGGCAGCATGAAATGCGCCTGGGCTCGGGAGGTCAACAAGGCTATGGTGGGTTTGCAGGGCATCCAGGGTCTTTTTCTCTTGAACTGCCTGTAGCACCTCAGGATGCTCTCCAAAGACTCATCTCTGGGATCCAGAAAAACACCTCTGCCTGTTTGGGGATAAGAGGCCTTTCGGTAGGCTGCTGCCACCAGTGCAGGGTCCAGTTCACCTCCGGGGCAGCCGCAGTTGATCTCCATCAAGAGCATCCGGCCTTGGGGATCCATGGCCATGTCCAGGCGTCGGATGGGGAGTCGCTCATGGAAGCCGTGATCCAGAAAAAAGAACTCCTCTTCCAACTGGGATGAGAATTGAAGCCACTGCCTGGCCTCACTTCTCTTTCTTGCCAGGTAATCCCCTACCTGCTCCAGAGCCTGGCAGAAAAGCTCCACCAGCTTTGCCATGTTCTCGTGTTCTTCTCGGGTGAGGATCAAGGGGGTGCAAAAGGAATATATTTCTGGCTTGGGGCTGTTCAAGAATCGGAAATTCTCCTCCTCAACTAATAGGTCTCTCATGCGCAGTATCAGTGCTTCCAAGGCCTTGTTTTCCCTGGAATGAGCCAAATCTGAAGGATTCATGGAGAACACACCTCCATTCTGGCAAGCCCCCTGAGCCTGGTAACATCTCTGCGCAAGATGTCCATATCAGCATTCACCAGTACAACGAAAAGAGGGCACCTGAAGCCATCCACGGCCCATCCCACCATCTCTCCTGGAGCCACACGTTGTTTCATGCGGTAAAAGGAGCCCAGGTCTCTTATCTCTTGGATACCTTCGATTTTTTTCAACACACCCCTTCGGGGAGGAAAAAGTTCTACCACTGCCACGCACTTTTTCCATCTGGGCTCCCATTTCACAGACTCCCCCATGGCCAGCCTCAGACTCAGAAGATCAAGGGAGCAACCCCAGGCCAGTTCCATCATCTCCGAGCGGTATCCTCCCACCCTGGGGGCTGCATCCAAGATCCATACCTTGGATCCCAGTCTCACTAGGTCTACGTGTACAGGGCTGGCTTTGAGTTCCATGGCCTTTATCAGATCCCTGACAGCTTCTTCCAGCAAGGCAGCGGTATTGGACTCCAGATCTGGGTCCACCCACCTGACCGATACATGGAAGTCCTCCAAGCCCCACTGAATGCCTGTGTTGAGAACAACAGGAGGCGTAAATATCATCTCTCCTTCAGAGCTCACCAAGGCATCCAGAGAAAAAAGTTCTCCTTGTAGCTCCTTTTCGGCCACGAGGGTGGGCTCCAGTATTACTCCATGGCGCTTCTGAGTCTCCTGCCAGCTATTGGGTATTCTTTGCAAGGCTTCCTGCCAATCCCCTATGGTTCGGCATGCTGTGATAAGCTGGCTCTTGAAGAGGTTGCGAGGCTTGAGCAGGAAGGGAAAAGGCATGGGTGGGGGCCCTGGCCTCCAGGGATCCACCTCCCTGAAAGGGGGATTCAAATGGGCTGCTTTTTCTTCCAGGAGCTTTCTGAGGAGCAATTTGTCTCTGAAAATCCGTGCCTGCCAGGGCCGAATCCCGGGCATACCCAAAGCCTCGTTGAGAAAGGCATGTTCGGGCACCCTGCGCTCCCTGCGGTTCAGCACAGCCGCCACCCTGTGTTTCTGAGGCCATTGCTTCACCAAACCACAAAGACTTTCCAGATCAGAGGGATCATACTCGATCCAGTGATCCACCTCCCAAGGGTTAACTACTTTCTCTCCAAGCTCCCTAAGACAGGCACTGGAAAGCCCCATGGCCCTCAGTTCCCTGGCCAGCCTCTGCACCCCGGTAAATAGAACTATGGGTTCTTGCTGCATCTTGCCTTTGGACAACCCGTAATGTTCCCCGAACCCGGTGAGATTGGGGGCTCAGCCCCAAAGCCACCCTTACTCATTTCCAAGCCCACAGCATCAATCAGCTCACCACAGCAAATGGTTAAGCTAGCCCTCCTTGTTCACCCATCTTGGATCATGGGGGCTAGATGGGTTCCAGTCCCAGGCTTTGGTATACCCAGTCAATTACCCTTGTGACATCCGGTAAAAGGCTTTTGGGCCTCGGCCCCAAGATGTTCTTGAAAAAGATCAGCCGAGCCACTCTTTCCAGCTCTGATCCTTTGCGCAGCACGTGCCCAACAGGGGGTGGACCGTCCAAGAGAACAAAGTGTTCCTCTGGCACTGGTGGCACGGGAAAGGGCAGAGCTGCTCCTATTCTTCTGGCACCAGCTTCATTTCCTAGCCATCTGTAAAGACCCGAAGGAAGCTCCTGAGTTACGCGGGCTTTCCATGGATTTCTGTGGAAAAGAAGCACCTGGGCTGCTGGTTGCAGAGTCGAGTGAGTCCCTTCCAGAAACTGGGGGTCCATCTCTGCGGGGTCTTCTTCCATCCAGGACATCAGATGGAAAAGCTCCAGGGGAGGCAACCCCTGATGCAACTGGAGAAGGGTGAGGGTGGGGAAAGCCCCCGTGTACCTGGGATTGCACTCCAGGACCCTGAGGGCCCTTTTGCTTTGATCCAGCAGGAAGTCAAGCCCGAAGATTCCCCTGTATCCCTCTTGGGCCATGGCCCTTCCCACCTGCTGGGTTATGATCCTGGCTGTTTGCTCCACCCAAGTTTCCCCAGGCAGGTCATACCCCCACTGGTGTCCGCAAAATCTCCCGAAACCAGTGGGAGGAAGCACCTCTGGAATGTCCACCAGCTGCAATTGCAAGGGGGACACCAAAATCCCCCAAGGAGTCACACAGCCTTCCATGCTCAAGGATGTTCCCCCTAGAAAAGGAGAGAGCATGACTTGGCGAAAACCATGGCCCCTGTGAGTTCCGTTGCCCCAGGCTGCTCTTAGCTGAATTATCTCAGAGGGCTCCTTCACCACAAAGCTGGATCTACCTCCGCCCTGGGGGAAGCAGGGAATCTGTACTACCAGGGCTGCACCCCACCGATCCATGAGTTGGGAACATCTCTCTGGGCTCAAAAACTCCAGGTCCACACTTTCGAATTCCAAGGCCGGAAGCCCCATGCTCAGGAGCCTCTTTCTGAACCAAGATTTATGCTCCCAGGGAAGCCTCTTTTCAGGAGGGTTGGCCAAGACGACCCATCCCTTTTGACGGGCCATCTCCTGGATCTGTGCCGTCTGTCTGTAGAGAACCAGGCGAGTGCCGGCCTTCAGGATTCCCCTGGTTTTCCACGGTTCCTCCTGGCTCAAAAGGGAATAGGTGTCCGAAGGGGGGTCAACATGGGGCATAGCCTCCTGGAAACACTCCACCTTTGCCCAGGCTCCAATATCTTCCAGATCAAGGGTCCTGAGACTGCATATTATGTTGTAGCCAGAGGTAAACAAGGCCGGACCTGCACGGGGAAAGGCCCTTTCCCCCACGCCCACAAGCCCGCGGATCTTGCGCAGTTTGGCACCCAGTGCTTGTTTCATTTCCGGGAAATCCAGGCTGAGCATGGACTAGCCATAGTGAAGAAAACAGGCCGAATAGTGTTCCTTTTCCACCTCCTGTAGCGGTGCCTCCTGCTCCTGGCAGCGTCCACTGCAGCTTGGACATCTGGCATAAAAAGGGCAGCCTGCTTTGTCTGAAGCCGCCAGAGTCTCCACAGGACAGGCAGGGGGTGGGAGTCCCTCCTTGCGGCGCTGGACCGTTGGCACAGCCTTGAGAAGGGCCTGGGTGTACGGGTGTTTGGGGTTCTGGATGATTGATTCTGCAGGCCCGAACTCCAGTACCTTGCCTTTGAATATAACGCATATTCGGT
Source organism: bacterium (assembly GCA_037481695.1). Taxonomy (NCBI): domain Bacteria; species bacterium. The sequence goes on from JBBFLE010000005.1 coordinate 229,563, forward strand.
CTGAGAGGTATCTGGCCGTGGCCAAATCGTGGGTGATGAAAAGCAGGGTCAGGTTGTGACGTTCCTTGAGATCCAGCAGCATGTTCAGGAGCTGTGCCTGGATGGAGGCATCCAGCATGGACACAGGCTCATCTGCAACCACAAAGGTAGGCTCAGGGATCATGGCACGAGCCACTGCCACACGCTGCCTTTGCCCTCCACTGAGCTGATGGGGATATCTGAACAGAAAATCCTCAGCAGGCCGCAATCCTACCTCTTCCAGCATCTGGCCTACTCTTTCCTCCCGTTGTTTGTGAGTGCCGTATCCCTGGACCAAGAGTGGCTCCACAACAGTTTGGAAGACCGTGAGTTGGGGATTCAAAGACTGGTACGGATCCTGGAAGATCATCTGAACCCTACGCCTGAACTCCTTGATCTTAGACCCTCCAATGGAGCGCACCTCTGTGCCGTCAAATATAACCTGGCCAGAGGTGGGTTCCTCCAGGCGCACAAGCAATCTCCCACAGGTGGTCTTACCACTTCCGCTTTCCCCCACCAAGGAGAAGATCTCACCTGGCTGTATCTGGAAAGAGACCCTGTCCAAGGCCTTGACGTCTACTCCGGCTCTTCTTAGCAAAGATTGACGCCGTCTGTATAGCTTGGTCACATCCTTGAAAATCACCAGGGGCTCGTAACCTGGTCGGTTCACTTCCCTCTCCTCAAATTCGAATCCTGTGACACAGGGCAAAGTGATCTTTGCGGTACTCTGTCCATTGAGGCCTCTCAGGAGCACAGATTTCTCCATTCTCAGGGCATCTGGGACAGAACCTACAACCTTGGGGAGGATCCAGAAGATTGGGGGGCTCCCCAGGAATGGGCTCCAGTCTCTTCCTGGGGCCTTGGATCTGGGGATAAGACCTCATCAAACCTTGGGTATAGGGATGAAGAGGACGTTCCAGGACCTCATCCGTGGGCCCGAACTCCACTATCTGTCCGGCATACATCACTCCCATCCGGTCGCATGAGCGTGCGATGACCGAGATGTCGTGGGATATGTACAGAATGGAAAGGCCCATGTCAACTTGCAGCCGCCTTAGCTGTCCTAGAATCTGGTCCGCCACCATCACATCCAATGCTGTGGTAGGCTCGTCGGCGATGAGGATGGAAGGGTGGCAGGACAAGGCCATGGCTATGACCGCTCTTTGTCGCATTCCTCCGCTGAACTGATGTGGATAGTCTTTCATTCGGGCAGGATCCAGCCCTACCATGGCACAAAGCTCTTCCAGTCTCTTGAGAGCCTCCTGCTCTGTTATCTGACCGTCATGGATTCGTATTGCCTCCAGGATCTGTTCTCCCACTCTGTGCACAGGATTCAAGGCATTCATGGCAGCCTGGAAGACCATGGCTACTTTCTTCCATCTAAGAGCTCTCATGGTCTCTGGGTCCAGGGAAAACAGATCCCTGCCTTCCAGAAGAATCCTTCCTCCCAGGATCTTAGCATTGGGTGCCAGAAGCCCCAATATTGCCATGGCCACTGTGGTCTTGCCGCAGCCTGACTCCCCCACAAGCCCCAAGGCTTCGCCGGATCTAAGCTCCAGGAAAACCTTCTCCAGGGCTTTTACGGAGCCTCTTGCAGTCAGATAGTGTACGGTGAGCTCTTGGATCTCAAGTGGTTTCATTGCTCCAGGACCTCCTTGCGGAGCCTGGGATTGAGCACTTCATCCATGGCCCGGCCCACCAGGTAGAAGGATAGGGTTATGAGGGATATGCATATGCCAGGGGGTAGAAGCCAGTAAGGAGCCCGAAACATATGGCCGGTCTTCCAGATCCACTGAAGCATCATGCCCCAGGACACAGTGGATGGATCTCCGAAACCCAAGAAAGACAAGGCTGCCTCGATCAATATGGCAGAAGTAACCCCAAAGGTCATGTATAGAAAAGAAAGAGGCAATACATTGGGCAGGATGTGACGCAAGAGGATCCTGCGGTGAGAGGCCCCTGCCACCTTTGCTGCCTCAACGTACGGCCTTACCTTCAGGGAAAGGGTCTGGGATCTGATGACCCTGGAAACCCCTGCCCATTTGAGTAACCCGATTATGATGACCAGGTTCCAAACCGAAAGCTGTCCCAAGACCGAGGAGAGGATCAATATGACCAGCAGCCCAGGAAGAACCATCACGATATCCGCCAGACGCATCAGGAGAGTATCCACGGCTCTACCGAAGTAACCTGCCACCATTCCCACCAGCGTGCCTATGGCCACGGCCATGAAAGCAGCAGAGACACCTATGAGAAATGCCACCCTGGCGCCCGTGAGAAGCTGTGAGAGAATATCCCTTCCCATGAAATCCGTTCCGAGCCAGTGCCTTGCAGTGGGACCTACAGATCTGTCGATTTCTGGGTCCACTCCGCTCATGGGATGGTACATGGGATCTATCATGGGGGGCACAAAACTGAGCAAGGCCATCAAAGCGAACATGCCCAGAAGACCCAGCCCTATCAAGCCCATGGGATTTCTTCTGTAAATCTCCCAGTTTTCACCCAGATGGCGAAGCCAGTGAAGGCCCGGTTTGTGATATTCGCGGTGCGATTTCCCCCCCTTAGGGGATGCAGTTGAAGGACTGCTCATGTTTCCAGAATCACCTCAATATCTGATCCTTGGGTCCAGATAAGCGTAGATAATGTCCACCAATAGATTGGAAACCAGCACAAAAGCGGCTATGAGTAAGAAGGCTGCCTGGGCCAGGGGATAGTCTCCCTGGGCCACAGAGGAAACCAGCTCTCTTCCCAGCCCTGGCCAGGAAAATATGGTTTCCGTCAAAGCCCCACCATTTATGGAAAAAGCCAGGCTCAAACCCAGACTGGTCACAACCGGCAGGGAGGCATTGGGGGCTGCATGGCGGTTGCGTATCAGCTTTTCTGGGAGCCCCTTGGCCCTGGCTGTCAGAATATAGTCCTCCCGCAGGGTCTCCAGCATGGTGCTTCTCATGACCAGGGTGTAGCCTCCGAAATGGGTCAAGAACAAGACACCCATGGGCAAGGCCATGTGGTGGAGCACATCCAGGGTCTTACGTACAAGGCCTGAGTCAGGATCCAACCAAACTTCTGGTGAGACTATTCCGTTTAGAGGGAACCATCCCAGCTGGTAACCGAAAACCCAGATCATAAGCAGAGCCAGCCATGGCAAGAAAAAGGTGTGTGTCAGGAGTCCCAGGAAGCTCATTCCCGTGTCCAGAAGAGTCCCTCTTTTCCATGCCAGTATTTTACCCAGTGATATGCCTGCCATGGCATACAGCACGGTCACGGTGGTGAACAAAAGGGCAGTCTTGGGGAGTCTGTCTGCAAGGATCTCCACCACGGGTTGGCGGTAGTGGAAAGATGTGCCGAACTCTCCTCTGATGAAATTCCAAAGATACAGTAGAAACTGCCTATGAAGAGGTTGATCCAAACCGAACTGAACCTTGAGGATTTCTACTTCCTCTTCAGTCATCAAGGGATCCGCTATGGTGGAAAGGGGGTCTCCAGGAGCCATGCGGAAAAGCACAAAAAGCAGGGTCAGGATGATGAAAAAAGTAAGCAGTATCTGCCAGGAGCGCACTATGAGAAACTTGCGAAGATTCATCCAGTCCCAATTCCCCCCTTTTTTGCTCTCACTTCTTGTTGGGCTTAACCTTCAAGAACGTCCACAGATTGCCTATGCCACCTGGCATTTCCACCCACCCTGTGAACTTGTCCACTCGTACGGCCTCCAGGTTCATGGGCACATAAAGGGGTAAATAAGGCAGATCCTGCATGAGGATTTTTTGAAGCTCCATGATCATATCGCGCCTTTTCTCCAGGTCCATGGTTTCAGCTTGCAGGTCTGCCAGCCTGTCGAACTCTGGGTTTCTGTAACCGCAAGAATTCTTTCCTCCTGGTACATCGGCCTTGGAATGGAAAAAAGATCGCAAATAATCTGGATCATGTCCCAAAGCTCCCCAACCCGACACAAACATGTCAAAGTCCCTGTCAGATTCCACTTTTTTGGTCAGGGCCGCAAAGGCCATGGGCCGCCAATTTACAGGAACTCCGAAATCCCTCAACCATTGCTGTATGAGGTTTCCTGTCTGGGCTCTGTGGGCATCATAATCTGCCGGGGGTGTCAGAAGATTCAATGGCGGCACGGGCTGGCCATCGGGGAGCCTGAGTCCACTTCCCTGAACAGAGAACTGTCCTGGAAAATTTCCCCCAACGGGCTCCACCTGCCAGGTATAGCCGGCCTCTTTAAGAAGGCCCTTGGCCTTCTCCACCCGTTGCTTCCAACTCAAGCCTTCTCCATAGGTGGGAGGCTTTTGAAGGCAAAACTGTACGTTGTCCGGCTGTATCAGGGTGTCCAATTTGCAGCCCTGGTCATGCAGGATTCTCTGAACCACGAAGTCCTTGTCCACAAGGAAGGCCACCGCACGCCTGAAAGACAAATCGGACATGGGGGCTTTGCGCAGGTTGAAACCCAGGTAACGATAACCGCTTTTCAAGGCCGAAAACATGCGTATGTTGGGATTGGATTTCAAATCCTCCAGATATCCGGATTCTATACCCCACCAGAGGTAGTCTATATCACCCTTTTTCAAAGCCAAAACAGCCGTGTCGTTGTTGGCGTAAATCTTGAATATTATTCCATCCACAAAAGGGCCCACATCCTGTCCTGCTATCTGCTTCTTGAGTCCGAAGAACCTCCCGTTTCGCGCCAGGTGTATGTAAGCCCCCTTTTGCCATTGTTGCAGCACAAAAGGGCCCAGGCTCTCGGGCTTGGTAACAGGGTGGGTAGTCAAGAATTCCAAGGGCTTGGCTAGAGCCAGGCGATAGGCCTCCTCTGGAGACTTGCCAGAGGCTTCCTGGGCCTTGAGACTCTCTTGGAGCAATTGCTCCGCTTTGTCAAAGAGGGGTTTCCAACGTTTCTTTTGAATCACTATGGAGGTCAGGGTCCTTTCCCACAAGATGGCCATGGGTCTTTGTAGAACCAAGCGCACTGTCCTGGGATCAGGGGTTTCCACCCTCTCCACAAAATTCCAGTTGTTCCAATAGGCTGGAATTCTAAACTTACGAATGACATCTGCGGTGAAGGCCACATCCTCTGATGTAAAAGGTGTACCGTCGTCCCATTGTGCATCCCTGAGACGGAAGGTGACGGTCTTGGCTTCAGGGTCCCAAACCGCTTTCTCCGAAGCAAGCCACGGGATCAACTCCTGACCTGAAGGCTCTCGATAGTAGAGCCTTTGATAGGAAAACAACAAGACTTTGGAAGCCCAGATGTCTTTGGCTCCCAAGATGTTGAGCGTCTTGGGCTCTTCCATGAGTCCCACTTTGAGCAACCCTCCCTCAGCCGCCCAGGCTGAGCCTGGAGAGCAAATGGCCACAATCATCAATAAAACCCACGGAAAAGCCCGATTAAAAGCGAGTATGCTCCTCATCTAATTTGCCCCTTTTGCTTATGGAATATGGTGGAGCCCTTTCTTCGGAATACCTCCTCCTCCACGAAATCTATTACTTTTTTCTCGGCCTGGATACCGTACAATCGGTCCAGATATGCTATGCCGCCTGGACTGATGGAGTTGATTTCTATCAGTTTATCACCTATGACGTCTATGGCAACAAAGTAAAGCCCATCTTGAATCAGCCTCTCCCTAACTCTGTTACAGATGTGCAGATCCGAGGCTGTAAGAGTATGAGGTTCTGCTCTGGCTCCAGCAAAGAGGTTTGTGCGGAACTCCCCCGGACACGGAATACGGCGCATGGCCCCCAAAACCTCTCCGTTGAGCATCATGATCCTGACATCACCGCCTCTAACCTCTTCCAAGAACTCCTGCACGATGACCGGATTCCTGTCTTCATACTTCTTGGTGCTGTCCACGTAGAAATTGAGAAGAGAATTGAGATTTTCAGGGTCTTTATTGCTGAGTTTTATTACTCCAGTTCCTCTAAATCCTATGGTGGGCTTCATGATTACATCACCACCAAACTCGTCTATGATTTTCCTAAGACGGGCAGGATCCCTGGAAACATGTGTTTCTGGAATGATGTCAGGAAAATTCAAAGTGTATAACTTACTTGATGCCTTTATCTGCCCCTGGATGTCGTTTATGATAAAAACATCGTCTTTTACAAACTGAAGAAAATCTATGGTCCTAAAGTTGACAGGTGGATTTTTCCTCAGAAAAAGAGCGTCAAGCTCTGTTATATCTTCGAAGACTCTCTTTTCTTGCATAACGTCCTGAATAAAGATTCTCCAGGTCTCTTGCCTGGAAAGACCCGGGGGGGCTGTGAGCTCCTTCATGCGGGCCCTGATTCTATTGCTCTTTATGTACAGATCGTGGGGCTCTAGAAAATGGATTTCATGTCCCCTTTGCACACACTCGTACATCAAGTGGGCCGTGGTGTCTTTGAGGGGATCCAGTTCCTCCAACGGATCCATGAGAAAAGCTATGCGCACTTCCAAACCTCTGGTTTCGAGATATTAGCCATCATGATCCATATAAAGCTGGCCATGAGAGCCATGATACGCCTTAGCTGGCATGGTTGTCTCGGAAAATCAGATGATCCTTACTCTTATCCTCCAGCAAAAGATCAATTAAAACAAGTTACTTGAGGGCTTGGAGCCTGAGGCTCCATCAAGCCCAAGAAGAGTTCTGAGAAGCTCTTTTCACTGCAGCCTTGATTATCTCAGAGGCCACATCAACACCTGTGACCCGCTCAAGCTCTCTGAAGCCCGGGGTGGTGTTCACCTCCAGCACCAATGGCCCCCTCGGGCCTTCCAGCATGTCCACGCCTGCCACGCTTAATTCCAATACCCGGGCTGCCATCACGGCCATCTCCAGCCAATTCAAGGGAGGCTCCCACACGATGCCCCTGCCTCGTAGATGCACGTTGGATCTAAACTCGCCCTTCCTGGGCACTCTTCGCATGCAGGCCACCACTTTCCCCTCCACAACCACCACGCGCACATCCCCGAGAGAGGCCTGGGGCAGGAATTCCTGTAGCAACACTGCCTGGATGGGGTATGGGGGGTGGAGTGCAACATACCTGGCGAAATCCTGATCCTGAATCCTCTCCACCGCGGTACCTTGCCTTCCCCTGAGGCCTTTGGCCACCAAAGGAAATCCTCCCAGAGCTTCCACTGCATCAGGTATCTGAGCCGGATCCTGGATCATCACACTCCTGGGCACCGGGATCTTGTGAGACTCCAGTTTCCTCAAAGACAGGAACTTGTCCCTTGCCACCACCAAGGCCCTAAAACTGTTTAGACAGGGGATGCCTTGCTGTTCAAGGTGGAAAAGCGCAGCCAGCTCGTGGTCCTCCATGGTAGAGCCTATGCGAGGCACCAGCACATCAAAGGCCTTTTCCATGGCCTGCCCCGTTCCAATTCGGGGCACAACAGAGCGAGGATGAAGCAAGAAGCTTTCATGTCCCATGGCTTGGGCACTTTCCATGAGCCTGCGGTTGGGATGATATCTTCTATCCCTGGTGCTCAGGATGGCCACTCGTACTTTTTTCCCCTTCACGGCCCCAGCCCTTCCCAGGAGCCCTCTAGCCCTGTTGAGTCAAAACCCATGGCCGCAGTAGGCCCTGCTCCGAATCGATCCAGATAAAGCTGAAGGTATTCACGCAGCTTAAGATGATACCAGAAAGGCTTTCCCCCCGGGCCTTCCAAAAGCATCTTCTTGGCCCTTTGCGCCAGCTGGGCGGTTTCCCTCTGACTCATGCCAGTTGCCGTAGAGTACTCAAGAAGATCAAAAAAGGGGGTCTCCTTTCGTGTGACTTCGTGGATGGAGAATTTCCGAAGGTTGGCGAAAATATAAGTGTTTTCATAAAGCACAAAGGGATAGAGTATGAAGGAATGGATCCTGCCTTTCTGGGATCTCAGAAACTCAATGGTGGTCTGGGCCTCTTGCTGGGTCTCGGTGGGGAATCCCAGGATGAAACAGGCATGGTTCCATATTCCTGCCCTTTGGGAACGGTTCAAGACCTCTTTCATGGCAGGTACTGTGGTGCCTTTTCGCATGAGCTTCAGAACCCTGGGATGGGCTGATTCCACCCCCCAGCGGATCTGGCGGACTCCGGCCTTGGCCATCTTCTGGAGCCTCTTGAATGTAAAGCCTGATACGGGCTTTGCCCATATGAGCATGGAAACCTTCAAGCTTCTTCGCAGGATTTCCTCACAAAGCTCCTCCCAATACTCTGGAGGCATGCAGTCGTCGTTGACCGTGAAGTCCCTGACCCCATAGAGGTCTCCAAGCCTTTGGATTTCCTGGGCCACCTTGGCAGGTGCCAAGAAATCCACCTTCTCGGTCCCATACCTTATACAAAATGTGCATTTACCCCAATAACAACCCCTGGACATGCGCAGTGGGGCATAGGGACGGGGGATGAGGTAGTCTTGCCAGGAAACATCAGAAAAATCCGGCGCTGGAAGTTTATCCAGATCCACAGGTGGTTTGGGAGGATTCATACGGGGGGTGCCGTTTTGCATGCAGACCAAGCCTGGGATTGATCCTATTTCTTTCCCTGAGGTTAGATTTTCCAGGAGCATGGCCAGGGGTTCCTCACCCTCGTGGAGTACAGCGCTGTGAAAATACTCCTCAAAGAAGAAGGGATGTCTGGTGAGCTTATCCTGTATTCTGAGCAGATGCTTGCCTCCCACCACCACATGGGTCTGTGGAATTCTTTCCCTGAGCAGTCTAGCCAGAGTCATGGCCGAGATGAACTGATGTACGCTGGAGATGGAAATGCCCACCAGGGCAGGTCTAAGTCTTGTGATGCGCTGCATCACAACATCTTCCCAAAATGGGAGGAAAACATTGCGCTTTGGGTCCTGGCAAAGATCTGCCAGATCCTGCCTGCTCCAGATATCTCCTCGCCTGTAATAGTTGAAGGAGATCCTGCCAGGCCAGCCTGAGAGGCTGGCCATTTCCATCAATTGATAAAGGCCCTCTATGGCTGGCAGGACCCGGTTGGGATTGAAGAAAAGCTCTTCCTGTCTCAGGACCCCCTGGAAATCTTGGACTCTACTGACGCATTCTTCCCAGTATCCCAATCTACCTAGAGCCTTTTGTTTGAGCTGTTGGGGAAGGCCATCAGATTCTGCACCCAGGCGCAAACGCAGTCCTTCCAAGAGAAACCTCAAGGTCTTTTGGGTCAGAAGATAATCCTTGAAGAATTCCAAGTTGGCATCCAGTGGAAATACCGTATGCCCTTTTTCCCTAAGGTAAGCCGTCAGAACCGGTAGGGCCAGATGCGGTACAATGGGCAACCAAACAGGGGGAAAAACCAGTACAACAGGTCCGTGCTTGCCAGGAGCTTGGCACGAGCCAGAAGTATTCAGTGAGGAGGATCTCGAAGAACCAAGAGTTCTTTCAGTCATAAGAGCGCCTCTTATCCACCACTTTTCCCTTTTCCAAGATTATCGTGGTAGTGATCTTCTGACCAGAGGCGGGATTGGTTCCTGTGTAGATCAACCTCTTGATTCGCACCTTTCCACAGGCTCTCTTGGATCTGCCACACTCTGAGCTTTTCTGCTTTTCCTGAACCCTGTCAGGTGGACCCAGACGTTCTATGACCTCCTTTTCCTTCATGCCGGTCTGAATGTTTCCATATTGGACCGTGTCCACCATGCCGGCCTCTGATGGGACAGGGGTGGCCTTCAAGAAAAAAAGCAAAAGCATGGCAAGGCTCCAAGACCCAAGCAGGCCCATTCTTGCACAACTTATCCTAGATCCATACAAGTTGGCTTGCTCCTTGTGATCCAAGGGCAACTTTGATCACATCTGCCCAGACCCGGATCCTGAATCTTATCTTTTTGCCGAGGCCAAGTGCCATCCTCCCTCCAGTATCTTTCCGGGTTCTGCCTGGGGCCTTAACCAGCCTGTGGATAGCAGGGTGCTTCTCTGGTATCATCTCAGTCTACCTTCCTGATGAAACCCTGGAAGGCCACTTTAAGGGATGGAATCCATGCGGGTCAAGAGGCCCTATGGAGGAAACAGATGAACTCCAAAGCAGGGCCTTTGAGCAAACCTGGCACCCTGTTTCTGGTGGGAACTCCCATAGGAAATATGGAGGACATCACCCTTCGGGCCATACGGGTGCTGGGCCAGGTGGACCTGGTGGCCAGCGAGGATACCAGGAGAACCAGGAAGTTGCTTTCGGCTTACTCCATCAAGACCCCAACAGTCAGTTACCACGAGCAAGGTGAATCCTGGGGTAGGAAGGCCCAGAAGCTTGTGGAAATGCTGATGGAGGGGAAAAACCTGGCCCTGGTCAGTGAAGCTGGAACCCCAGGGCTTTCGGATCCTGGTTACGGGCTTGTAAGGCTCTGCATCGAGAGAAATATTTCCATAGATGTAGTGCCAGGGCCATCGGCCATCCTGGCTGCCCTTGTTCTGAGCGGGTTGCCTACACACCGTTTCGCCTTTGAGGGGTTTTTGCCCAGGAAGAAGCAAGAACGCCGCAGGATGCTAGAGGCCCTGCGCCGGGAAAACAGAACCCTGGTATTCTTCGAGACACCCACAAGACTCCTTCCCACCCTTGAGGAGATGAGCAGGATCCTGGGCCAAAGAAGGGCAGCGGTGGTAAGGGAGATCACCAAGATGTTCCAGGAGGTAAGAAGGGGAAATTTGCAAGAACTTCTTGTGTGGGCAAATCAAGCCCAATTAAGGGGGGAGATCACCTTGGTCGTGGAGGGTTGCGAAGAAAAACAAGCATCCTCGCAAGGCCTGGAGCAAAGAGTAGAATTCTTGCTAAGGCGTTGCTCCTTGAAGCCCAGAGATGTTCTTAGGATCCTTCGGGAGGAAACAGGACTGCCCAAGAAAGTTCTTTATAAGGCAATAATGCACAGCCAAGAGGAAAGGGTCAAAACAGGTCAAGGGGACTGAACTTCCAATTACATGTCAGATCAAATTACTTGGATTTTTTCTCATCTTCTCCTGAAGGGGAGATGTGTATCCTGGCAGCCTGTGGATCATCCAATATCTCTATTTGATACAGGGAATTTCTGGTTTGAACAAAGGCTCCTGATATTCGGGTCAGCGGTGAGGTGCGAAGTACCCTCCCGCCTTCCTGGAAGATCAGATAACTTTTTCCCACCCTAGGTTCCTCGTTTTCCCAGCCTTCTATGATTCTGTGCGTCTCACCCTTGCCCCCGCCCAGTCTTGTAAGACGTATCCTACGGCGGCCCATCTGCTGCCCACTGCTTCCCCGCTGGGCCACATTACAGGCTATGGCCCCCACGGTGACGCAAAGGGCTTCTCCCAACTCACGGTCCTCCTTGCGCCGTCCAAGCTGGTCTTTGAGCCCCACCAGGTCTGCGTAAGCCTCTGTGAAATCAACCTGCTCACCTCTTGAGAGCTTTTCCACCACACGAAGGATCTCAAGTATCTTCATCAAGATGCGATCCGATTCCCTACGCTGCTCCTTGCGCCTCTCTGCAGCCATGGCCCGAGCTCCTCGCCCAGCTTTAAGAACTGCCTTGGAAAAGCCTTTTAGCCCTCATGGTTGACAGGCCCACAAGAAATGCCGGCTGATCCCTCCATACCCATCAGTCCGTGTCCAAAAGCTCTGGGCTCTCCTTTTGTTCCAAGCCCCAGCCTGTTAAAGATCAAAGCACTCTTGGGCCTGGAATGCAAGAGGCCCAGGGGCCTGCTTTCCGCAATGTGGGAGCCCTGGTAGTGTACGACTTCCAGCATGGCAACACCCGGGCACATTGCCGGATTCTCACTCATATCTGAGTATCTCCACGGGGTCCAAGCGGGCTGCTCTCCAAGAGGGGTAGATGCTTGCCACAAGGGTAATCAAGAGAGTGGTCCCCAGTATGAGAGCCAGATCAAGCGGATCTGACCTGGAGGTGAGTTGGCCTATATAGTAAACCTCTTCCGGCAGAAATCGGACCTGAAATGCTCTTTCCACCAATCCAATTATGCGCTCCAAATTCCATGAGAGCAGCAACCCCCCGGTGCAGCCCAACATGGTGCCCAAAGAGGACACCATGAGGCCGTGAAAAACGAATATCCTCATGACTTGTGTGGATCTGGCCCCCATGGCCTTTAATATGGCTATGTCCCTCTGTTTTTCCATGACCATCATGACCAATATGCTAATGACCAGAAGGGCTGCTACTCCTACTATGCAAAGCAAAATGACAAAAATCACCCTCTTTTGCATGGCCAAAGCGGTCATGAGGCTTCTGTTCACCTGTGTCCAATCCTGAGCCAAATATCGCAGGCCCAGGTTTGACTCCTGTATCAGCTTCCTGATCCTGGGAGCCTGGTAAGGGTCCTGGGTCTTGAGCTCAATGCCCGTGACCCTTCCTGGGATCTCAAAGATCTGCTGGGCTGCCCAAATGGAAATGAAAGCCACCTTGGAGTCGAAGTCCCAGTACCCAGCGTCGAAGACCCCTTTGACTTTAACCTTTCTCCACTTGGGCAGATTCCCCCAGGGTGTGAGAGTGCCTTCAGGGGATACCAGCACCACCGAATCCCCCACCCGCACCTTGAGGTCCCTCAGAAGAGCCCTGCCCACTATGATCCCAGGGGGCTCTCCTCGGACCTGCTTGGAGAGGTCCTCCAGGCTTCCCTCTCTCAGGATGTTGGCCAGAGGCACCGTGGTTTCCACAGTGGCTGGATCCACGGCCCGCAGCACCACTTGAATGCTTCTGGCAGGGGCCTGCAAGAGCACCTCTCTCAAGACAAAGGGGGTTGCTCCGGCCACTCCAGGCACCTGGAGGAGCTGCTGGCGAACCTCCTCATATTGCATCATCTCTTGACCGCGCTCGAAAACGGTAACATGAGCCGTAAGCCCCAGGATCTTATCTCTCAAATCTTCGTTGAAACCATTTATGGCCGAAAGAACCACTATCAGGGCCGTCACCCCTACGGCAACTCCCAGAATGGAAAGGGAAGTGACTACAGAAATCGCAGCCTGTTTTTTCTTGGCTCTCAGAAAGCGGAAACTGAGCCACCACTCATAGCGCATGAGGTCTTGATCCCCCGGCCAAGCCTATCTCACCCCTGCCCCCAGAATGCCAGGCTCCAGAGCTCTTCTTAGCCCCAGGAAGTTGCTGGGATTGCCATTTCACCACTGAGCTGTAATTTATGGGCGCACGGGCGGCTCCTGTAAGGAGATGGCAGTTTTTCAAAACCCTGAATACAGCCGAAGAGGCTTTTGAAAAAAATACGATTCAGTAATAGAGCACTTTCTTGATCACCCATTTTTCTCCATTTTTCATCATGGAGAACTTGGTCGGAAGCCTCTCCTGGCCGAAGGTGGACACAACTTCCAATACAGCCTTGTCCCCTCCATCCAGCACCATGAAAATCGTGGGTTCTCCCAATGCCATCTTGGGAAATCTTTCCATGGCCGAGGAAAAGGCCTCTGAAACCTCTTTGTCCAGGCTTTCTCCTGGGGAAAAGACTCCCCCCACCTCTGCCACCAGTATGGGCTTTTCATGAAAGCAGCGCCCCAGTGCTGTCTTGTCTTTGGTGTTGTAAGCCTGCTCGAAACTCAAGAGCACCTGGCAAACCTGGCTTTGGACCTCGCCTTTGGGGGAGTAATCTTTCAAGGTGCCGTAACAGCCGCCCAATGCCACACAAGCCACGAGGCTGCAAAAAAAATAAAAGTTTCTGGCCATGCTTTTCTCCTTCCCGCAGCTCTTATGTACTGATTTGAAAATGAACTGTGAGCCGATGGTCCAGCATGCTCTCGATTCGAGAGGAATCTGGTAAATTTTAGGCCCAGGCCCCCGGGTGGCACTGCTTTTCCCTCAACATTGCTGTCACCTCTGCAGGAGCCATGTGCATGGTAACCCAGGAGTTCTAAACACGCAATCCGGTGAGTTGATCACGCATCAGGATCTCTGAGCAGTCAAGCTTTGGCTCCACCCTTGGGGAAGGGGCTTATACATCACCCCTTCGGTTGTACATTGACAAAAGGCTCCAGCTTTGGTTCCATAGCCCAAGTATTTGCTCAGATTGAGTGTGCTCTGTTTCATGGTACAGGGGCTTGGAAGGAGGTCATTGCATGAAACTTTCTACCAAAGGACGCTACGGGGTGAGAGCTGTTTTCGACATGGCCTACTACGGAAAGGGCCGGCCGGCTCAGATCCGCACCATTGCCGAGCGCCAGGAGATACCCATAAGGTACCTGGAGCAGATCCTGAACCGTCTCAGGAGGGCCGGATTGGTGCGCACCATCAGGGGGCCCAAGGGAGGATACTTTCTGGGGAAGAACCCTGATCAGATAACCGTGGCAGACGTTGTCAGGGCAACTGATGGGCCCTTGAATTTAGTTAGATGCAAGGAGGCACGCCGCAAAGACCTGCAGTGCCACAGGGCTCCTAAGTGTGTTGTGCGCCAGGTTTGGGAGGAAGCCAGTAAGAGACTAAACGATTATCTGGATTCAGTGACCATTGGAAATCTTTGCTCTGAAGCCGAGAAGATGGAGCTTTGAAATCCGCCCCATATGGCTGAGATGAGTCTTTGAGGCTTAACCGAGGGGGAATCTTGAAGTCAACAAGAGGATTTTCAGATTGATTTTAGAAGGAGGGACGGCAGTTGGAGCGATATAGAGGTGATGTCTCCATGAAGGAGCTGGTGCGAGTGGTGGCTTGTGCGCTTGTGGATCGCCCCGAGGAGGTGGAGGTGGTAGAGGTCACAGGCGGAAGCACTTCTGTGATAGAGCTGAGGGTAGCCAAGGAAGATGTGGGAAAGATCATTGGCCGACAGGGACATACGGCCAATGCCATCCGCACCATTCTAAACGGAGTGGCGGCCAAGCTAAAAAAAAGGGCGGTGCTGGAGATAGTGGAATAGAAGGGTTGCGGCGGTCTCAATTGGCTTTTTGGATCTGCGCCCGCAGCAAGGATTCAAAAATGACGCCTGAGCCTGGACCAGATTCCTGTGCCCACCATGCTTCGGGCCACCTTCAATATGGCTTTGATGACCCCGAGCACATCCTGGTTGCCTGCCCAATGACGCCGCAGTAATTCTGGATCCAGCTCATTGAGGATGGACCCCAGCACGTAGGCTGCCAGGGCCACGTCATCGGCATAGGCAGCAGGGCCAAAAACCGCTTCTGGAATCAGATCCAAGGGGGATATGAAATAGGCTATGGCCACCAACAGCCTTGCCTTGATGTGATGGGGTACTTGGGGGTCTAAAGAGAGGCGCCACAGCAGGTGAAAAAGATCAGGGGCCCACATGAGGTACTCTATCCACCTGTGGGAACCTCCTGCTGTTTCGGCCCAGTGGTGTATGCGCCCACGAAGCCTTTGATAGAAATCCTCTTCTGTGGACATGGATTCAGGCCTCCAGGTCCTTGAAGCCATAGATCTTTGGGGCTTCCATGCCCCCCAGGAAGTCCCGAAGAGCATCCCTGGTGCTGGGAAAAGCAAGTTCCTTCCATGGTATCTGGGCCGGGGCGAAGGCGGCCACCTCTAGGGCCTCGTCCCCTGCCTTGAGTTCCCCACCCAAGATTTCAACCCTGTAAACTATCACTATGACTGGTCTCCCTGGGTAGGAATACACATTGAGAATTCCCGCAGGCCTCACCTTGAGATTGACCTCTTCCATGGTCTCTCTCACGGCGGCAGCCTCTACGGTTTCTCCGCGGTCCACAAACCCTCCGGGGAATACCCACTTGCCATACCCTGGATCTATGGCTCGTCTAAGGAGCACAACGCGGCCCTGCAAAATGGGAATAGTGCCCACAGCCACCTTGGAATCCAGATAAAAGATGAAACCGCAGGACTTGCAAACCAGTCTTTCAGGCTCCCCGGCCTTGATGAGCCTCTTTTCCAGCTCATGACCGCATTTGGGGCAAAACCTGTAACCAGGATCCAGGGGATGATGTTGTTCGTGCTGGGTGTCCATGGGCAGGTTCAATATACCAAAGCCTCACCATCCAAGCAAATCGCCAAATGTCTATTGGCCATGTAAGCACACTGAATCTCCCTCTGGGGCAGTGAGATCCTTGTGGTCCACGGGATAGGCTTCAGGCTTGCTTTTTCCAGTAAAGTAGTCTTTGAAGCTGTTTCTTTCTTTCCCCTTGAGTCCTGGCTACATATATGGGCTCTTGGGAAGAGGGGTCCAGCCCGCTTAAGTACATGGCCGTAGCCATGGTCATGGGGGTTGGAAGAAAAAGCTGTACCTGCCTGGGCCTAAGGCCTGACTCGCGAAGCCTGCGCTCCAGTATGTCCATGTCTTTGATGGTGCAGCCCGGAAAGCCTGCCATGAGGTAGGGCACAAGAAAAAAATTCTTTCCGACTTTCTGGGTCAGGTTTCGGAAAGCTTCCTGAAAATCTCGATAGATGGACCAAGATGGTTTTCTCATCCTGGCCAAGACAGCTGTGCTTGCGTGCTCTGGAGCCACCTTGAGGTATCCTGAAACATGGTGTTTGATCAGCAATTCCAAGAACTGGGGATCCCTCAAGGCCAGATCATGACGTATACCGCTGGAGACAAAAACATGTCTGACCCCAGGGACCTTTCTGGCGCTTTCAAGCAGCTGCATGAAGGGCTCCTGGGTGGCGGGCAGATGAATGCAGATGTTTGGAAAGAGGCAGGAAGCCCTGGAGCATTTTCCTTTCTTGAAGCCTGCATTGCAGCCCAGCCCGTACATGTTGGCCGAGGGTCCTCCAAGATCGCTTATGGTGCCCGAAAAGCTCCTGGATCTTGCAATCCTGCCTATCTCTTCAACTACTGATTCCTTGGATCTGCTCTGAAGCGCTCTTGACTGGTGCAGGCCTATGGAGCAAAAGCTGCAGCCTCCTGCGCAGCCTCTCACCACGGTCACGGAATCCTTTACCATGGTGTAGGCCGGTATCTCCCCTTTGTAACGTGGATGAGGCCTTCTGGAGAAAGGAAGGGAGTAAATCCTGTCCATTTCATGGGCTGTGAGAGGCCTGGCTGGTGGAAACAAGATCAGAACCCGGTTGTCAGCCTTTTGCAGGAGAATCCTTTGGGACCAGGGCTGGCTCTGCTGTTCCAAGAGTCTCGTGAGTTCTAAAAGCCTCTGCGGGGACTCCTCCAGTTCCTCGTGAGCCGCAACCCAAAGAGCCCCCGGGTAGCGGGCAGGCTGGAAGCTTGCCTGTCCTCTGTAAATGGCTGTGCCGGGAATGCCCTCCAGGTCCTGGCCTGCCTCCAGACGCCGGGCGATTTGTTCCACTGCCAACTCCCCCATCCCGTAAACTAAGATGGTGGCTTTGGAATCCAGCAATATGGATTTGCGGATCTCATGACTCCAAAAATCATAGTGGCTGACCCTCCTTAAGCTTGCCTCCACACCCCCTATTACCACACTCACTCCAGGCATGGCCTGTCTTATGCGGTTTACGTATACTAGCACCGCCCTGTCAGGACGAGCTCCCGGCAAGCCATGCTCGCAATAGTGGTCCTGGCGCCTTGGCTTTCCCAAAGAGGTGTAGCGGTTCACCATGGAATCCATGGCTCCTGAGGTTACACCCACAAAGAGTCTGGGCACCCCCATGGACAAGAAGCTCTCGGGGGTCCTCCAATCCGGCTGTGGTAAGATGCCCACCTTGTAACCCAAAGATTCCAAGTAACGGCCTATGAGGGCAGCTCCAAAAGAGGGGTGATCCACATAAGCGTCTCCGGTGACCAGTAGGATATCCAATTGCTTCCACCCCAGGGACAACATCTCCTGCTTGGTGGTGGGGAGAAAGGGGGCCGGTTGTTTTGGTCTTTTCACTGGTTGGCCTGACACCTTGTTTTCTGGGATCTCTGTACCATCCTAGGGATGCTGCTGGAGGCCCGTCAAGTCCATGGGCAGGCCCGCACTTCTTGACGCATAAGGCCCCCTCTCCTATACTCAGGCCAGAATCTGCCTTTTTTCAAAGAGGTTGTACAAAGAGGACCTGCCTGTCTGAAAAATTCGGCCTCCCTGAGGGGTATCCTGCTGATGAGCACAAGAAAGTTTACAAGAGCTGTGCGTCTAGGGAATGTGGTAATAGGGGGCAGCGCTCCTGTGGTGGTTCAATCCATGACCAATACGGACACCAGGGATACGGCCTCAACCGTGGCCCAGGTAAGGAGGCTGGAGGCCGCCGGGTGCGAGGTGGTCAGGGTGGCGGTGCCGGACATGGAGGCGGCCAGGGCTCTTGGAAAGATCAGAAGGCAGATTTCAATACCACTGGTTGCGGACATACATTTTGATTACAGACTTGCCCTGGAAGCCCTGGCACAGGGTGTGGACGGACTGCGCATAAACCCAGGCAACATAGGAGGGTCAAGGAAAGTAAGGGAGGTTGTGGCAGCTGCCAGGGAAAGGATGGTTCCCATACGCATAGGGGTCAACTCAGGTTCCCTGGAGAAGGACATAATGGAGGCACATGGCGGTGTGACGGCCCAGGGCATGGTGGAAAGTGGGCTGCGCCATGTGAGGATCCTGGAAGAGATGGGGTACCAGGAGATCAAGATATCTCTGAAGGCTCCGGACGTCAGGATGACCTGCGATGCCTACCGCCTCATGTCCCAGGCCGTGGAATATCCTCTTCATTTGGGGGTCACGGAGGCAGGCACCCTGCTTTCAGGAGCAGTGAAGTCCTCGGTGGGCCTGGGTATCCTTTTGAATGAGGGCATAGGGGACACCATAAGGGTTTCGCTTACGGCCGATCCCGTGGAAGAGGTTAGGGTGGCCTG
Organism: bacterium; assembly: GCA_037481695.1. Lineage (NCBI taxonomy): Bacteria > bacterium. Next base: position 248,222 of record JBBFLE010000005.1, read on the forward strand.
GGGCATTCTAAAGGCCCTGGGCCTGAGACAGAGGGGAGTGGAACTGGTATCTTGTCCCACTTGCGGAAGAACCCAGGTGGAACTGATCGCAGTAGCCATGGAGGTGGAAAAAAGGCTCCTGCATGTGGATGTGCCCTTACAGGTGGCTGTAATGGGTTGTGCAGTAAATGGTCCCGGGGAGGCAAGGGAGGCTGATGTGGGCATATGCGGAGGCAAGAAGCACTGGCTGCTCTTTAGAAAAGGGAAGGTCATACGCAAGTTGAAACCCCAGGAGGCCGTTGAGGTTCTGGTCCAAGAAGTTGAGGAGGAAGTTTCTGCCCGCAAGAGGGATTCCTCCCGGTCCCTGGATGGATCCTTATAATTGACTATGAAGCAGGAGGAAATATGCGTCTTTCAGAGTTCTTTCTCCCCACCGAGAAAGAGGATCGTTCCGAGGCTGTGGTGGCAAGTCACCGCCTCATGTTAAGAGCTGGCATGATCAGACAACTCACCTCCGGGGTTTACTCATATCTGCCCCTGGGCCTCAGAGCTGTTCGAAAGGTGGCTCAGATAGTGAGGGAAGAAATGGACAGAGCTGGAGCTCAGGAGTTGCTGCTGCCTGCACTACAACCAGCCGATCTTTGGAAGGAAAGCGGGCGGTGGGATCACTTCGGGCCTGAACTGGTGAGACTGCGAGATCGCAATGAGAGGGAATTCTGCCTGGGTCCCACCCATGAGGAAGTAATCACGGATCTGGTGCGCAAGGAAGTTCGTTCATACAGACAGCTGCCCTTGATCCTCTATCAGATTCAGACCAAGTTCAGGGACGAGAGAAGGCCCAGGTTCGGGGTCATGAGGGCCAGAGAGTTCACCATGAAAGATGCTTACAGCTTTGACTGCGATGATTCAGGTGCTGAGCAAAGCTACAGGAGGATGTACCAGGCTTACAGCCGTATATTCAAAAGGAGCGGTCTTCGCTTCAGGGCAGTGGAGGCTGAAACAGGAGCCATTGGGGGCAGTTTCAGCCACGAGTTCATGGTCTTGGCCGACTCGGGGGAGGACGCCATAGCCAGTTGTGACAGCTGCGATTATGCGGCCAATGTTGAGAGGGCTGAACTTCCGCCGCTTTTGGTCAAGCAGCAGCCAGATCCCCGGTGCGCTGCCGTGGAGCTGGTGTCTACTCCAAACATGCGCACCGTGGAGGAAGTTTGTGCATTTCTGGGCAGGGATCCCTCCAGTTTGATCAAGACCCTCCTTTTCCTCGCAGACGGCAAACCAATTGGTGTGCTGGTGAGGGGTGACAGGGAGGTAAACGAGGCAAAGCTCAAGAGAGTCCTTGGATGTGAGGAGTTGATTCTGGCCGATGAGCAGACCGTGATGAGTCTGACAGGGGCGCCGGTGGGTTTTGCTGGGCCTGTGGGACTTGGAAAACCAGGGGCGGGAATTCGGATCCTGGCGGATCAGGAGGTGATGCTGGTGGTGGATGGTGTCACAGGGGCCAACAAGGCTGATGCCCATCTTGTCCATGTCAGGCCCGGCAGGGATTTCCAGGTGGATGGGGTGGGGGATTTAAGGACAGCAGTGGCCGGAGATGGATGCCCCAGATGCGGCAGGGGAAAGCTTGAGATATGGAGGGGAATTGAGGTGGGCCACATCTTTAAGTTGGGCACCAAGTACAGCAAGGCCATGGGGGCTACCTTCCAGGATGAGAAGGGAAGGGAATGGCCCATGATCATGGGATGTTATGGGATCGGCATAGAAAGAACGGTGGCGGCTGCCATAGAACAGAATCATGACCAGGACGGCATAATCTTTCCCATGGCCATAGCTCCATTCCAGGTGACGGTGCTCTGCCTCCAGCAGGAGCTGCCAGAGGTGAGGGAGGCGTCTGAAAAGCTTTACCTGAGCTTGAAAAAGGAGGGGATCGAGACTCTTTTGGATGACAGAGAGGAGCGGCCCGGGAGCAAATTCAAGGATGCAGATCTCATAGGAATTCCCCTTCGCATAAATGTAGGATCCCGTTCTCTGGCCAAAGCTGTGGTGGAGCTTCGCCACAGGGCCACAGGCCAGGTGGAGATGCTGGGATTGGACAGCGTCTGTGAGCGTGTAAAGGAGATCGTTCGTGATCAGATTGAACGAGATCCTGGATCGGGTAGCTGAATATGATCCCAAAGCCGACCTGGATCTCATAGAGAAAGCTTATGTGTTTTCGGCCAAGGTCCATCAGGGACAGGTGCGCCTTTCAGGGGAGCCTTACCTCATCCATCCTTTGGCAGTGGCGGGATTGCTGGCGGAACTCAGGTTGGATGCCGGTACGGTGGCCACCGGACTTCTCCATGATGTGGTGGAGGACACCCGGACTACCCTTGAGGAGATCAGGGATCTCTTCGGGGTGGAGATAGCGGAGTTGGTGGATGCTGTGACAAAACTCTCCAGGATGAGTTTCAGCTCCAGGGAGGAACAGCAAGCCGAGAATTTCCGGAAAATGATCCTGGCCATGTCCAGGGACATAAGGGTGATCTTGATCAAGCTGGCCGACAGGCTTCACAACATAAGGACCCTTCAGTTCCACAGCCGCGAGAATCAGATAAGAATAGCCAGAGAGACCCTGGAGATTTATGCGCCCATAGCCCACAGGCTGGGCATAACCTGGATGAAGAGAGAACTGGAGGACCAGGCCTTCCGTTTTCTGGAGCCCGAGGCTTACCAGGAGATCGCAGAAAAGGTGGCCCAGGCCAAGGTGGAGAGGGACGAATACATCAGGGAAGTGGAAGGGCTCCTGAAATCGGAGCTGGAATCACATGGCCTCAAGCCATTGGTACAGGGCCGTTTCAAACACTATTACAGCATTTACAAGAAAATGCAGAGCCAGCAGTTGCCTTTCGAGGAACTCTATGACTTGTTGGCTTTCCGGGTGATCTTGCGCAACAAGGCAGAGTGTTACGAGGCCCTGGGTTACGTCCACGCCATGTGGCCTCCTATCCCAGGCAAGTTCAATGACTATATCGGAAGGCCCAAGCCCAATGGGTACCAGTCCCTTCACACTACGGTCTTCGGACCCCACAAGAAACGCATGGAGGTTCAGATCCGCACGGAATTGATGCATCGCATAGCCGAAGAGGGAATAGCGGCCCACTGGCGTTACAAGGAAGGTCGAATAGTCCAAGACAAGGATGATGAGAGGCTGGCCTGGGTCCGCCAGATATTGGACTGGCAGCAGGAGCTGGAGGATCCCAGGGAGTTCCTGGATATGGTCAAGGTGGAGCTATTCCCGGACGAGGTCTATGTGCTCACCCCCAAGGGAGCAGTCAAGCAACTTCCCAGGGGCTCCACTCCCGTTGACTTTGCTTATTCCATTCACACAGAGGTGGGGCATCAATGCGTGGGAGCAAGGGTCAACGACAAGATCGTTCCCTTGCGCTACGAGCTTCAAAGCGGTGATGTGGTTGAGATAGTAACCCATCCGGACCACAAGCCCTCCAGGGACTGGCTGAAGTTTGTGAAGACATCCAGGGCCCGAGCCAAGATACGCCAGTGGTTCAAGACAGAGGAACGAAACCGCTCCATGGCCCTGGGAAGGGACCTGTGTGAAAAGGAGTTTCGTCGCCACGGCCTGAGCTTTTCCAAGTTAATAAAAGGGCCAGAGATGGAGGAACTCCTCAAGAGGATGAGTTTTGAGGATGTGGACGACTTGATGGCTGCCGTGGGCTACGGGAGGGTCTCCCCCAGGTCTTTGGCTACCCATTTCCTGCCAGAAGAGCCCCAGGAAGTAGAGGAAGAAAAAGAGCAGATTCCCTCCCTCAAAACGCGCAAGGGCAAGCCCCGTGCTGTGAGAGGAGGTGTGCGGGTCCACGGGGTGGAGGACGTGATGGTCCACTTTGCCAGGTGCTGCCAGCCCCTGCCAGGGGACAGGGTCTTGGGCTTCATAACCAGGGGCAGGGGTGTGACGGTTCACGCGGCCGATTGTTCCAACATACAGGATGCAGAAGCGGAGCGTTTGATACCTGTGGAATGGAACCAGGGGCATCAGGGCAGCCATCCTGTCCGGGTCAGGGTGGTATGCTCGGATCGAAAGGGTATCCTGGCAGCCATAGCTCAGACCCTCAGTCAGGCAGATATCAACATCACCCACGCCAAGGTTCAGACCTCCCCTGACAAGAAAGCCGTGGGTTTTTTCGATGTGGAGGTCACTGATCTGAAACACCTGGAGGGAGCCCTAAGAGCCATCCGACGCATAGAGGAGGTCATCGAAGCGGACAGGGTGAGGGCCTGACAGCCATAGGATGTTTGTGTTGGCACAATGAGGTTCTCAGACCAGAAAGCAGCATGAGCCGGGGCTTTTTTTGTTTTCTCATGCCTTGCGGATGAGCCCTTTTTCAAGCCAACCCAGGATCTTTTTCTGGAGCAGAGCCTGTGTTTCCCAATCCCCATCTAGGGCTCCGTGAGCCTGCATACGGCTCAGTTCCTCCATGAACCAGGGCTCCACCTCAGGCGGTTCCAAACCAAAAAGAGGGGTTCCAGGAAGAGGAAGATACATGTGAGCATGGATGCGAACCCTTCCCATGCTTATGAGTCTCTCCATGAGTCTTAAGCTTGCAATCCTGTCCTGACTCGTCTCTCCAGGAAGCCCGAAGAGCATGTCCACATGAGCCATGAGCCCAAAGCCCACCACCTGCCTTACGGCCTCAAACACCTGTTCCACGGTGTGACCTCTTTTCACGAGTCTGAGGACCCTGTTGCTTCCTGACTGGGCTCCGATGACCAGCTTGCGGTTCTTGCAATAGAGGAGAAGCAGTTCCAGTAGCTCTGGTTTTACCCTGTCGGGTCGCACCTCCGAAGGGAAGTCCCCAAGGTGAACGTGTTTGATGCCCATCTTCTGGCATAGCCCCAAGAGACTCCTCAGGGAACTTATCTCATCTCCCAAGCCTGGGGCCCTATAAGAGAAAGCATCTGGAGCTATGAAGCGGGCTGTGTGCCTTCCCATTTCCACGGAGGCCAGGAGGTAGTCTCTCACGGATTCCAAGGACCTGTGTCTGAGTGTCCTGGAATGGAACCTGGGTGTGAAACAATAAGTACAACCATGGGGGCAGCCCCTGGTAATCTCCAAAGGTGCCATGAAGCTGGCTCTCCTGGATACAGGCAGGGCTTTCTCCAGGCTGCAAGTACGTGTTGGCTTCCAGATCCCATGCAGCTCTCTGGAGTCCTTGGCATTGATCCATGCCCCCAGCAGTTCTGACATCAGATCCTCTGCCTCCCCTGCCACCACAGCATGGAAGCCCAGCTCCAGGGTACCCTCAGGATCGGCCGAGGCGTGAGGGCCGCCTGCCACAACAATGTCCCGGGCTCCCAGGTATGGTCCTATGGTCTTGAGTTCCTCCATAACATCCTCCAGGTGGGGTGTCATGAAGGAGTAGCCCACAAATGTCCCCTCTGAGGAGCCCAGATGGCGTATCAGTTCCTGGGGGGAACGCGCCACATCCAGCTCCAGGATGCCTTTTTGATCCCATTGCTCCACAAGGTTCATAAGCAAAGGCAGAGTGTAGCGATTGGCCCTGGTCTGCCTCAGAAGGACCCGCATTGTCTTTTGCCTCTTTGAAGAAAACTGGAAGCCCAGATCTCCAAGGCGAAGAGACCCACTCCTGCCCATATGCAGCAAAAGGTGATGAGGTGGGTCCATCCAAAGGGCTCTCCATATGCCAGGACCCCCAAAAGGAACTGGAGGGTTGGAGCCAGGTACTGAATAAGGCCCAGGGTGCTTAGCTGCAGTCTCCTGGCCGCATGGGTGAACCATACAAGAGGGAAGGCAGTAACCGCGCCTGCCATGGCCAGAAGAACGGTTGTGGCTGTATCCACCAGTCCAAAGCAGATTTCCGTTCGAATTCCAAGAAAAACCAAGTAACCCAGAGCCAGAGGCGTCATGAGGGCCGTCTCCACGAAGAGCCCTCCCACAGGTTCTACGGCCACGGTTTTCCTAAGCAGGCCGTAAAGCCCGAAGCTGGAGGCCAGAATCAGAGCTATCCATGGCAGGGTGCCCTGGAGAATGAGCATGTTGAGGGTTCCCAGGGCAGCCAATGCCACGGCCACCACCTGGGTGCGCCTTAGCCTCTCGCCAAGAAAAACGGTTCCCAAAAGCACGTTAACAAGGGGATTGATATAGTATCCCAGGCTGGCCTCTACGACCCTACCGGTTTGGATGGCGTAGATGAAAACGAACCAGTTCACCAGGACCAAAGAGGCGCTCAGAAAAAGCGTCTTGAGAACCCTCGGTGATCTGAGGGAAGTCCTCAGGCTGCTCCAGCCGTGGCTATAAGAGAGCAGAAGGGCTGTCAAGGGCACGGACCAAAAGACCCTGTGGGCCAGTACCTCCATGGCCGGCACATGTTGCAGTGCTTTGAAATACACTGCCACCAGGCCCCAGAATCCAAAGGCAGCCAGGGCGTAAAGGAGCCCTTTTTCCTGTCCATTTACCCCTTCTGGGTTCCCTGGTGCAGAGGGCTTCTGCGTGCGGGGGAGTGAGCTGCCAACATCAGACATCCGGGCCCTTCCCCCTGAGCTTTACCTTCAGGCCGTCCTTTGCCACAACGGGCCTTTGGAAGATGCCCCTGTCTTTGCAGATACGATTCACCAGGTTTTGCCAATCCTCGTGGCAGAGGGGTTGGGGATAGGGCAAACCGCTGGATGGATCCAGCATGGGCCTGAGAGGTTTAACGGCTTTGAGACCCTTGGGAAAGGGATCCCCTTCCACAAAATACTCCTCTGAAAGGTGAACCAGATAAACCTCTAGAGGATCCCATTGCAGGATATAGTCCAGGGCCTTTTGGAAGCTCATGTGATGGGGTCGATTCACCTCTGGCTCATGAAGCCAGTGGGACTGGATCACTGCGGCATGAAGTCTTCCTTGCCAGGTGGGTCTGCTCTTGAGTCCCATGAAATCCCCTGTGTACAAAATGCGCAAGTGATCTCCCGATTCCCCTTCCTCTTCCAACAAGTATCCCACGGAGCCCTTGGCCACAGGGCCGTGCTCTGTGGCAAAAGGCACCACCTTTGTATTGAGTCCCTCCAGCCTCTGGCCTGGTCTGACCAACCTCTTTTCCAAGAGATCCTTGAGCAGATAACCGAATAGGGTTTCCACCCTTTCCCAGGTCTCCGCAGTGGCGTAAACCGGAATGGGTTTCCAATCTTGCTTCTTTACCACTCTCCTGAAGGCCACCAGCTCATCCAGCCCCAGACAATGGTCGCCGTGGGAATGTGTGAGGAGAACTGCATGGGGAGGTTCGGTCAGTCTGCCCAAGATCTGGCGTCTTATGTCAGGGCCGCAGTCCAACAGTATGGTTTCTTTCCCTTCCACCAAGAGGCAGGTCCTGGTTCTCTCTTCCCCCAGTCTTCTCATGGTCTGACATACCATGCATTCGCAGCCCAACTCAGGAAGACCCCATGCCGACCCTGTGCCAAGAAAGGTTATCTCCATGGAGTCCTCTGCTTATCTTCCGTAAAGGCCCATCAGAGTAGCCTCTGATTTGACGTGGCCTTCCATTGCTCGCAAGAGCTGCTGTTTGGATGCCCCTGGTGGAAGGTTAACCTTGGAGTCCAGGGCATAAAGTCTGAAAAAGTAACGGTGAGGTCTTCCCGGTGGTGGACAGGGCCCCCCGTATCCGATCCTACCAAAATCGTTTTTTCCCTGGGCACCCCCCCTGGGCAGTGTCTCTGTGGATGTGACTCCCTCAGGCATGGATCTGGCTTCTGCTGGCAGGTCATATACAACCCAGTGGACCCAGGTGCCAGAAGTAGCATCAGGATCTTCCACCACCAAGGCAAAGGAGTGGGTCCCGGAGGGCACCTCAGACCACTCCAGGGGTGGAGAGAGATCCGGGCCGTCGCAGGTGTATTTCTTGGGGATCTCACTGCCGTGCTGAAATGCCTTGCTTCTGAGCTGCATGGGGCTGCCTCACAATGGGAGGTGGTCTTGTCCCGGCTTTTTCCTGTTCTCCTAGAGGGACACCCATCATAAACCGGCTACATCATACCATGGGTGGGCTTTGGACCACCACAGGCTCAACATGGCTGTGTGATGCCTGTATAATAAGAAAAATTTCATGGAATGCCAGGATAAAAAGGGGGTCGAGATGGCCGTATTGTTGCATATTCAGGCATCCCCAAGGGAGAGATCCCATTCCAAGGCCGTTGCAGATATTTTTCTGGAGGCTTACCAAAAGATCAATCCACAGGATTCTGTAAGGAGCATGGATCTATTCAAGTTGGAGCTGCCTGCTTTTGACGGGCTTGTTCTACAGGCCAAGTACAACATACTACATGGCCAAGCTCACAGCCCACAGGAGCTGGAAGCTTGGAGCAAGGTGGAGAGGCTCATAGAAGATTTCAAGTCAGCCGACAAGTATGTTTGGTCTCTTCCCATGTGGAACTTCGGTATTCCTTACAGGCTCAAGCACTACCTGGACATACTCGTGCAGCCTGGTTACACATTTTCCTATTCCCCTCAGGAAGGTTACAGGGGTCTGGTCTGCGGCAAGCCAGCAATACTCATCTGCGCGAGGGGAGGTGCATATGGTTCCCCAGCAGGAGCCAGCAGCATGGATTTCCAGCTGCCTTATATGGAACTGATTCTCGGGTTCATGGGTTTCCAGAACACACGCAAGATATTAATAGAGCCAACCCTTCAAGGAGGGCCTGAGGCCGCCCAGAAGGCAAGGCAGCAGGCCATAGAGTTGGCCAGGCATATGGCAATGGAGTTTTGAGAGCTCATGAGTTTACCTGGGCTCCACCGGGTAACCTCCCTCCAGCCAGCCACGCCAACCGGTCTTAAGGGCGTAAACTTTGGGGAATCCCATGGCCAGCATCTGCCGTGCCACACTGGCACTGGTGCCTTCGCTGGGTCAGGCGCAGTAAAGCACGAAGGTCTTCTCCTTGGGATAGTTCGAGGCCCATTTTCCAACCAGCCCAGGATCCTCACGCACTGCCCCAAGTATCTTCTTGTCGCTGGATTTCCAGTCCGCCTCGGCCCGAACATCCAACACGATGAGATCTGGCTGGCCCAGCCTGGATGCCAGCTCGCCTGGGGTGATCCTTGGGACCTCCTGGGCCTTAAGGCTTGAGACCAAGCCAAGAACAATGAAGAAACAACCACTCAAGGCGATCCCGTATCTCATGTTTTTTTTCATCTGGATTCCCCTTTCGTTGAAAGGCGCTCCTTGGGGAGCCAGCCCAAAGGGCTTCTAGAGAACAAATAGCTTGGATCCCACCCCTTATTATACAGCTTAGCTCCCATTATTCAGGATGAGTGGATGATTCGAGCTAAGTTCACGATATCTTAGTATAAGCCCTTTAAACACAAATGCAGCCTGATTTTGCCTGTCTTTTTTTGGGGGCACGTTTAGAGCTTAAAATAACCGGACATGCAAGGGGGTTGGGCGCAGCTCCCAACCTCAACTGATCCTGCTAAATGTCTTGTGTTAGTTTCAGTTTGTTTTTGAAGGCCAGGCCCTTTGCCCTTAGGAGATTCTCCTCTTCAATCAAGGAGGTTTTCCAATTGACTACTGCTCCAACAGCCCGTGCCAACTCTGCAGCGTGGCATGAAGAAGTTCAGTCCTATTGACTTGGTATTTTTTGGTGTGATAAAAGCCTTCGGGTAATTTTTCACCAGACAAATCGGCAAGAGGCTTTCATGGAGAGAAGTGTTAAGTCCTTCACCCACTTTGTTCTTATAGTAGCCAGCGTATTTAGCCTCTACTGGGTGATCCACCCCCATACACCCTTATCCCAAAAAAACATTTTGATATTGGACATTACCCAGGTCAGTAGAGGCACTCATGTTTTTTTTCTTCTCTTTGCCGGGTTTCTGATATCCTTTACCAGGCCCAAGGGTACAAGGGGAATAGGCGGATATATCTTCTTGCTTTTGTCCTTGGTTCCCCTTTGGGCATATCTGAACCTGAGGATCAGCGCGGAATATAAGGCCTTTGGCGCCCTCTTTTGGCTTGTTGCGGTTGTGCCCACCTTCGCACCGGGTTTGCGGAAATGGGCAGACCTGGTTGGTGCAGCCCTCTCCATAGTCCCCTACGCTTACCAGCTCATGATGTTTGAAACGCTTATTGAAAGGGCCATGTATCCTGAGCCCATGGACCTGGTGATGGGCTTTGGCATGGTCTATTTGGTATTGGGGGCTGTGCTGAGGGTGACTGGTCCTGTGTTGCCAATATTGGTTATGATCTTCTTTTCCTATGACCTCCACGGCAGGATCTTCCCTGGGGTGTTTTCCCACGCTCCTTTCCCCATGGATCTATTGTTGGGCAAGCTCTATTGCGAGACCGAGGCAGGACTCTTTGGCCTCATTACAGGCGTCTCCATGAAGTACCTGGTGTTTTTCACCATTCTGGGCGGTATAGTCAGTGCTTTGAACCTGGGCAAGATCGTGGCCAACATTGCCTCTGTGGTAGTTGGAAGAAGCCCGGATTCGCCTGCAAGGGTCACTTCCATCTCGGCCGTTTTTATGGGAATGTTCAGCGGCTCTGGTGCAGCAGACACACAGTTTGTAAGCACTCTTGCAAAGCCCATGTTCCAAAGAGCATGTTACGACAGGTATGTGGCTGCCGGTGTTGCGGCCACTGCCGGAACCATTGCCATGGTCACCCCTCCCATCCTGGGCTCAATGGCATTCATAATGGTAGAAATTCTGAACATCCCCTATCTATGGGTTTGCATAATGGCCATTGGGCCTATGGTAATGTATCTACTGGCAATACTGGCATATAACTGGTTTTACACCCGCAAGATGGGTCTGCAGCCAGTGGATCCAGGCGAGAACCTCAACAAGAAATATGTGATGAGGTATCTGTATATCTTTGTTCCGCTGTTGGTAATAATAGCCTTTATATATCTTGGCTATCCTGTAAATCTGGCGGTGACCGTAGCTATAGTCTTGTTTGTGATATTCGCATATCTTGACAAGACACTAAGACCTGATTCCTTCAAGAGAATTCTAAACGGGCTGGCCGAGGGTTTTTCCCATCTTATTCCCATTGGGGTCGCTGTTGTAACAGCAAATGTCATAATGACGCTAATGGTTCTGACAGGACTTCCAAGCAAGTTTTCCCAATTTCTGTTGCAGTTGTCGGCCCATAGTCTATTTATTGCGACATTTTTTGCAGCACTGTTTACTTTGATAATGGGAATGGGAGTGCCGCCTACTGCCACCTATGTCATTGCATCCTCCCTCACCGCCCCTGCCATACACCAGGTGGCTGTAGCCAACAACATACCATCAGAAGCTGCGCTTTTGACTACGCACATGTTTCTCATGTACTACGCCATTCTTGCTGATGTCACGCCACCTGTAGCCCTGTCTGCCTATGCCGCTGCATCCGTGTTCAACACTCACCCATTGAGGACGGGTTTGTATGCCGGGAAGGTGGCATTGCCCAAGTATATTTTCGGCTTTTCTTTCATCTTGTCATATTCGGGCTCCGCACTATTGATCATGCCCATGTTAATAGAGAGAGGGCTTTCAGGTAGTATCTTGGAGATAGTGGCAAGGTTTGTAGTGGTTGGGATTGCGGTGGTCTTGCTATCATCGGGGACAGTTGGATACTTTCGCAGAAGTTTCAATAGATGGGAGTCATTAGCCCTGATCATTTTATCTCTGGGCATCTTTTACCCCGACTATATGGTGAATGTTATCTGTTTCATACCTTGCCTGTGGTTCATGAGAAAGGGGAGAAATGCCTAGACTCCATTGAAAGGGGTGATTCCAGGAGCAGAAAGAAGAAAGTAAATGTAACAGGCTTTCATCTTAGAACTCTCAAGGAAAGGAGGAAGGTGATGAGGAAATCCATAGCAGCTTCAGTGATCGTATTGCTTTGTTTAGGGGTTGCCCAGGCACAGGACAAGAAGATAAGCCTCATGGTGGCAACCGGAGGGCTAGGGGGAGTCTATTACTACTATGGTACGACTGTGGCAGAGATAATCTCCAAGACAACTGGCTATGAAGCTACAGCTATACAAACCGCTGCCTCTGTTGACAATATCATGCTCATCCAAAAGAGGACCGACCCCAAGGCCAATATCTACTACCTGGGCCTCATACTGCCTGACTCGGCCATATTGGCATTCAAAGGCGAGCATGAGAAGTTCAAGGCAAGCCCGGCCAAGGACTTGCGCATACTATGGGCAATGTACTCCAACTACATACACATAGTTACAAAGGCCGACTCAGGCATAAAGAAGCTCTCTGACCTAAAAGGCAAGAGGGTATCCACTGGTGCCCCTGGTTCAGGTACAGAGGTGGAGGCCTTCATGATCTTGGAGGCTGGTGGTGTAAAAGTAGCTGACCTTGCAAAACAGGAAAGGCTTGGAGCAGCAGAGTCCGCAGAAGCCCTGGCAAGCGGGACCATTGATGCCTACTTCTGGTCAGGAGGCCTTCCCACGGCCTCCATCACGGAATTGGCAACCACCCTGTCCAGAAAAGGGGCAAAACTGGCAATGGTAACCCTCAAGCCGGATGAGGATGTGGTGAAAAACATTCATGCCAAGTACCCTGGCGTATGCGAGCCAGGAGTCATCCCCAAGTCCGTGTACAATACCGATGAGGATACCCCAACCTTGGTCTTCTGGAACCTTTTCATGTGCAGTGAAGCCCTGCCTGAGGCTGCGGCATACAACATCACCAAGGCTGTGTTCACGAATCTCAGCCAGCTCCACAATGCTGTGAAGCCATCCAAAGAAACGACCCTGGAAAATGCGGTGAAATTTCTAACCGGTGCGATCCCCTATCATCCAGGTGCAGTCAAGTATTTCAAAGAGGCTGGGGCAATCAAGTAGAGGGAGCCATTGGACTGAACAGGAGGGGGTTTTTCCCCTCCTGTTCATTTTTGGGTTCTGCCCTTTTTTGTGAATGAATAATTACCTTGAATTCTTGGCAGGTCGAAAGACAAAGAAAACGATTATTTTGGTGGTATTGTTTTTCCTTTCCATTTTCTTTGTTTTGGCAATAAGACTTGTTAATGTTGTAACCAACAGCGAAAACAAAGTTCATTTTCTATTATTTTTCCAAGAGATTGAAGTGAGTTTCACTAATTCGGTGACCAACAGGCCAGTTAAGATCGTATTCAAACCTTTGTGGAGGTTTTCACAATTCAAGGCAATTACAGATTCTGAGACCGGTTCCTACTACACTCTTGGCACTTATGATTGGAACACCGTGCTTGCCAGGGAAAACCAGGCTAGGCTTATATATTGTTCCATCTCAGGTATCAGGGTGAAGGTCGGTGGGAGTTTGTATGATACTAATGGATCTTGTATTACGGTCAGGACAATTTGGCCGTAATATATCTGAGTGGGATTTAATGCGTATGGCAAGGTGAGCAATCCTCTAATCTGCGCTTTTGAAGAATTGGTGAATGTGGGTTGTGTAGTCTCATGATCTCTGTGTGCTCCACCGCCAGGTGTAATGCCCTCATGTGGATACCCGGCTGGGAGTTCACAGATACCCCCCAAAAAAAACTTCACCTGGATGTTATGTGCCAGCTAGGTACTCTTCCACCCATGGAACCATCTCCATGAAGTTTGCGTCTTGGGGTTGGTCGGATGTGCCGATGCGATGGTGGATGTGAATGCCCCTTTGAGCGCAATACTTTTCCAGAGAGGGTTTGGGACGGCTGGCTATGATCAGCGCCTTTACGCTGGCAGCCCAGACAAAATGCGGGCCGTCACCGCCGCTGTCTCCCATGACCATGATGCGGCCAGCCGGTATTCCATACTTTTGGGCCACGGTGGCGGAATTGGCGGCTTTGTCCTGGATTTCCCTTAGGGGGAGGAAGACCTCAGGGTCTGTGGGGCCCTGGGGGTAGCTGATTAAGGGATGGGCGGAGAGGGCCGTGATCCTGGGAAGCCACCCCCTGGCCAGGACACGCTGGGTGTAGCCCCTCATGCCCGTGGTGTTGATCATGAAGAGGATATCCTGTTCCTGGCACCAACGGATGAAATCTGCGGCACCTGGATATGTTTCATAGCAGGCTTCCAGGTACGAGTCCATCATGGTTTCTGTGACCGGCCCTGGCATGAGCTCTTGGATCTGGCCAATGGCTTGGCCCAGGGATATGGCGTTGGAGGTGTACTGGCGAAAAACCTTTATCAGAGGTTCCTTGAGGGCAGGGTAGCTGAAAAAGATGCAGTCAAATGGCCCGCTTGGGGCCAGACATTCGCTCCAATCCGAGGAAAACAAGGCGCGATATTTCTTGGGACTTGGGGACATTGCTTACTCCTTTACATGGAAAAATGCTGGTATAAAATGGCAAAAACCTATCAAAAGTCAAGATAAGTTCGTAAGCTTTTGTCTCTACTTTTTTTGTCAAATGTGGCAGATTCATTGCTTTCAACGCTATGCAGAAAAGGAGCCTATGTCCAGTCTACATCCAAGTTGTTTTGGTTTTGTATTACTTGTATGTTTCAGGGGCTCCCAAGGGATCAAGAAAAGAAAGCAAAGAATCCTTCTTTTCTGGAGAAAAGAGCGCTTGATGCATCCCAAGCTCAGCCTGGGCTCATCCCTTGGCATAGCAAAGCTGGCCACTGCGGCGTCGGCAAATTTACATTTTCGATCTGGCCAGTAATGATAGTGATTCAAATAGGATAGGCAGAATTCAAAAATATTGGCCTCAAAATCCGTCGAAAATCTTTACAATTTTTTCAATTTACAAATGATCAATTTTAGTGACGGATGGGTCCTGAAATTTTTTAGTTAAATAAATTCAAGGTGATATGTACTGGATGCCTTTATTATGTCTGACATGGAACGTATCTTGCTTAACGCCTAATGGGTAATTTGCGAAAATCTGGGGCTGAGGGCAAAACCCCTCCTCAGTTCAGGGCCTAAGACCCCAGGACCCTCTATGACAAGGGATACCTGATGAATTCAAGGCAATTGTTGAAATCATGAATTTGGTTCGTCTCATGGGAATTAGTTAACCAATCTACCCAGTAAAATGCTTTGTGTCTGGCCCATTACGAGGGCCATGCTGGCAACTATCGACAATACTCAACACAATTTGTTTGGGGCAAGTTTTTTTACAGTTTTGTCTGCTGCGGTCAGCGGCACCAGAGACTGGGCCGCTGGGGGGGTGCGGTCTTACTGCTAGCTCGGAGCCCCAGCTCCAGTGGTGCTAGTCAGGTTTTGGTTGCCATGAGTCTCTTCGGGGCACATCAACAAGCCTCGGCACTTGCCCAAAAGAGGCTTCTGCAATCAGCGGCAGGCCACGCACGCATTGCCAAGCCAAATAATCCAGAGCACCTCTACCCGTCACCAAGAGCCAGAGAATCTACCCGCCTCATAGAGGCCTTAAGCTTCATTGAGAAAAGCCATTTGTTTCGAAAGCAACCTACTAATCCATATAGAGAGACCCGGGTCAGGGGAAGGATGAGCGGCCACGAACGTTTCGCTTACCCTGCTTCCCTCGAAGGGTTTGGTACTCTTGTGATGGGCAAACCTCCTACGGCCAAGGGGAGGAAAGATGATGATGGACAAGAGCTTGGCAGGAGGGGTTTTAGATCAGAAGAACCGTCTCGACAAAAGGGGCAGGGCGCAGGGGATTGGCACAGATGACAGGCGGAAAGAATATGAGCCGGAAACTAAGGCATCTAGTCTCATTGGGTCTTTTTCTCGCCCTTTACCTCCCGGTCTTGGCCGAGGGGAATCCTGATGAAAACTGGGGAGCCAAGCAGCTTTGCTCCACCCTCGGGGGAAAAGAAAAAAAATACCGTCTGGATATTGACTCCTATACCTTTGAAGGTAAAAAGGGAGAAAAAGTCATCATAACCCTAGATGCTGACCCATCTGGCTCCAATACAGGAGAAAACGCGACGCTTCTGTTGACTGCAGGCGCAACTCCTTTGTTAAGGATTGACCGAAGCCCCATTCCTAACAAGATATCGACAGTATTGCCGGCAACGGGAAAGTATTTTGTTTACGTAATCGAACAATTCAGGACAAGAAATTTCAAGAGCTTTAGGGGAAGCTATTGCTTAACTCTAGAATCCTCCCAAGGAGCATGGGAGTCGTTTGAGTCTCTTGGATCTGCTTATTTGTCCAAGCACCCCATTGCCTGGGCTCCTGAGAAGGTGGAAGAAACCGTCGCCAAAGGGAGCCATACCCAGCTAAAGGTTGCTTTTATAAGCAGAGTGGATTTGAAAAAGGCGAATCTGTGGGTCACGCCGGAATTAAGACCCTTCCTACGAATCGAACCCAATTATTTTGAAAAAATTGAAGCCAATACTCCCCATGAAGTTGTCCTGGATGTGACCGTCCCTTGGGATGCGACCCCTGGTCATTACTATGGGACAATCCATCTCAGAGTTGGCTCAAGAACCTATCCTCAGACTTTAAAGGTCATGCTTCATGTGGTTGAAAGGGTCAATCAGCCTCCTGTAGCAAATGCTGGACCTGATCGGGTCATGGCCCTGCCGGAGGGTCAAATCACCATGGATGTCCAGCTGGATGGAGGCGGCTCTTATGATCCGGACGGAACCCTTGCCTCGTACATCTGGACAGGTACACCTGACCCAGAAGATACGGTAAATCCGAAAGTAACACTCACGCAGGGCATCTATGACTTTGCGCTGCAGGTAACGGATGATAAAGGGGCAAGTTCATCCGACCCAGTCAAGATTACAGTGGTAGGTCCTCCATTTCTAAGGCCCCTTCCCGAGGTAACGGATAAGCAAACTGTTACCCTGAAAGGGATTTCCTTGCCCGGGGCTACCATTTTACTAACGAATAGCTCTACTGGTGAGACGAAGGAAGTCCTCAATGAGAATGGTTTATTCGAAGTGCCTTTTGATCTTACCCAAGGGCAAAATGAGTTCGAGGCAATAGCCAACTATGAAGGAGTTCAGAGTGCCCCGGCAAAACTTAAAACAACTTATACTTCGACACGGGATTTGATTCTTCAAGAGATTTCACCTTTATCAGGTCAAGCGGGTTCTATCATTACCCTCATTGGTTCAGGGTTTACTCCTGATCCTGCTGTTATGGGGGTCCACTTTATTGGACAGGAAATCGAAGGGACCGGGTCAAGATTTGAGGGTAAAGGGGTTGTTCTCGAAGCGACCGAGACCACACTCAAAGTTGTTGTGCCTTTTATCTTTTTAAAAAGTGAAGAAGATCTTGAGGTATATGTTTATGATGGGCAAACCATGTCCAATTCTCTGCCTTTCCGGGTGGCGCCTGCCTTGGACCCCACACCTGACACCAAAGGTAACGAAGTAAATTACCAGTTGGATTTACTTCTTACACAACTTCAAAATATTTTCAATAAGTTGGAGCAGTGGACAAAGCCGAATGTTCCGCCTGAAACATGGGAACTGATCGAAGAGAATATCCGAAGAATCCAGTATTTCTTAGAAACGTTTAAGGAGCGGGTAAACTCCATTCCCAGCGAAGAGGTGAGAGCAAACCTTGACGCCATCTTCGGCAGCGAATTCTTCTCCCATGTTGCCCAGCAGTTAGAACAGGCAAACGAAATCATCAGCCACACGACAGGCTGCGATATTCAAAGAGTTGTTGACATCTTAATTGATATTTTACGACCAATAAATGAGATTAACAGAATCCTAGATCATGTAAAAGGAACCATTAGTATACTTATTGTTACCAATTGGTTTGCCTGCATCCTTCAATGTCATCCATGCTGTGCATTGGAAATCCTCCTCTGGGAAATGGAATCTACTGTTGCGGCTATCGATAGCGTCATAGATGAAAGAGAAGGCTCCTCACAAGAATTTGTGGGTTAACTGTGGCATAGGGAGCTTGCCCAAGCCGTGGTAGAGAGCGAGTTTAAAAG